>JAIOII010000954.1 GCA_019912685.1 Kofleriaceae bacterium | reverse complement strand
GCGCGCAGGCGCTCCGCCTGCGCCCGCGCCGCCGGGCTCGGCGCGAAGCGGATCGCGGTGCGCAGGAGCGGCAGCACGCCGCGGACCTCGCCGCGCAGGAGCTCGGCGCGCGCGCGGAGGAGCGGATCGGCGTCGTGGCGCAGCTCCTCGAAGCCGGTGAGCCACACGCGGGCGAGGCGGACCGGCGTCGGTCCGAGCCGGCGGAAGTCCTCGCGGTACAGCTCGCGCTGCATCGCCTCGACCACCTCGGGGCGATCGATCTTCGGGTGCTTGAAGTGCATCGCGAAGCCGTCCCAGCGTCGCAGATCCGGCGCGCGCTCGAAGTCGGGGCGATAGCGGCCCTCGGCGATCACCTGCTCGTGGAACGGCGTCCCCGGGAAGGCGAAGTAGATGAGGCACTGGATCATGCTCGGCTCGAGCGCCATCAGCTGCTCGAACTCGGCGCGCATCCGCGCCTCGTCCTGGTACGGGAAGCCGATGATCATCGACGTGAGCTGCGCGCAGCCGACGCCGCGCAGGTCGCGGTAGAGCTCGGCGAGCGGGCGCCCGCGCTGCTTCGCGTAGCCCGACTCGGCGCCCTCGAACGCGTTCCAGACCAGCGTGAAGCCCATCGCCGCGATCTCGCGCGCGCTGAACTGCGAGAGGCCCTTCACGCTGCCGAACCCCATGATCGAGAGCGCCTCGCCGCCCTCGCGCACGCAGGCGAGGAACTGGCGCGCCCGCTTGGTGTGGAGGAAGAAGTCCTCGTCGATGACGATGTAGCTCTTCATCTCCTTGCCCTCGGCGGCGGCGCGGCGACGCGTCGCGACCAGCGCCTCGTAGATGTCGCGCCCGCTCGTGGCGAAGCGCTCGTAGCGGCGCTTGAAGAAGTGCGAGGTGCAGCAGAAGTCGCAGCCGTTGGGGCAGCCGAGGCCCGCGGTCACGTGGCCGACCACGTTCGGCGACTGGTAGCCGATCACCTGCGGCGACGGGATCGGCGCGTGCGGGTGGCGGATCGGGCGATCGAGCGGCTCGCCGAGCTGGCGGCGCAGGAAGCCGACCCCTTCCTCGCGGCAGATCGCGTCGGCCCAGGGCGCCAGCACCTCGTCGGGCAGGACCGTGCCATAGCCGCCGAGGATGATCTGGACGTGCGGCGCGTGGCGGCGGATGAGCGTCACCATCTCGCGCACCTTGTGGAACGTGGCGACGACGAAGTTGATGCCGACGTGGGTGTAGGCGCCGGTCGCGAGCTCGCGGACCAGCTCGCGGCGCGACGGGTAGTGCAGGGTCACCGTCGGCGCGAGCACGTTCTCGGCGAGGTAGTCGAGCGCCCATACGCGGATCACCTGGCGCAGGCTGAACGCGCCCTGCGCGCGTGTGACCTGGGCGTGGAAGAGCTCCGCGCCGACCGAGTCGCCTTCGCCGGGGCCGCCGAACGGACGGATGACGCTGGTGAGGAGGAGACGCGCGGGTGCGAGGTCCGACATCGCCCGCATGGTGCGACGCCGACGGTCAGGGTTCGGTCAGCGCCGGCGCACGAGATCGCCGCGCACTTGACGGCGATCAAGAGGCCGCGCCCTTCTCGACGTGATCCTTCGCTCGTGATCGACGTCGCGGTCATCGGCTCGGGCTACGGCGGCGCGGTCGTCGCCGCGCGGCTCGCGCGCCACGCGCGCGTGCTCCTGATCGAGCGCGGCGCGTGGTGGCGGCCGGGCGACTTCCCCGAGACGATGGGCGGGCTCGCCCGCGCGTACATGGGGCGCGACAACCCGGGCGGCCTGTGGTCGATGCGGCTCGGGGTCGGCACCGGCCTCGCCTTCGCCAGCGCGTTCGGCGGCTCGAGCGCGGTCAACTACGGCATCACCGCGCGCCCGGACGATCACGCGTTCGCCGGCTGGCCGGTGACCGCGCACGAGCTCGCGCGGTGGTTCGCGCGGGCGGAGCGCGAGCTCGAGGCGAGCCCGAACCCGCGCGCCGCCGAGCTGCCCGATCGCGCCGTCCTCGACGAGCTCGAGCCGGGGTGCCGCGTCGACCTCGAGAACACGATCGACTGGGCGAGCTGCGATCACTGCGGCAAGTGCGTGCCCGGCTGCAACCGCGGCGCCAAGCGCTCGCTCGATCGCACGTACCTCGCGCACGCGCTGCGCAACGGCGTCGAGCTCCGCCTGCGCACCGAGGTGCGCTCGCTGGCGGCGGTCGCCGGCGGCTACCGCCTCGAGCTCGTCGGGAAGGGCGGGACCGAGTGGGTGTCGGCGCGCCGCGTGGTGCTCGCCGCCGGGGCGCTCGGCACGCTCGACCTCCTGCACCGCAGCCGGGTGCCGCTCGGCCCGCTGTTCGGGCGACGGATGAGCATGAACGGCGACGGCCTCGCGTTCCTCTACGACACGCGCCGCCCGCTCGCCACGCACGACGGCGCCGATCCGGTGATGCAGTTCGCCGCGGCGCGCCTGCGCGCGTGGGCCGAGCGCATCGGCGGCGTCGTCGTGCCCGACGTGGCGACCCTGCCCGGCATGCGCAGCTTCAGCGTCCACCCGCTCGGTGGCTGCCGCATGGGCGCGGACATCTCCGACGGCGTCGTCGACGGCGTCGGGCGCGTCTTCGATCCGAGCGGCGGCGTCCACCCCGGGCTGCGCATCGCCGACGGCAGCGTCCTGCGCGGCTCGCTCGGCGTCCCGCCGAGCCTCACCATCGCCGCGCTCTCCGAGCGGATCGCCGCCGACCTCGAGCGCGAGCTCGCCACCCGCGCGCCTTGACGCGCTCAGAACATCCAGCCGAGGTCGAGGCCGAAGCCGAGGACGGTCTTGCGGTCGGCGGGGAGGCGGCCGGCGGCGTCGCGCTCGACAGCGACGCCGAGGCCGGTGAGGCCGGTGATCACGAGGCCGCGCCACGGCGTGAGGCGGTAGCCGAGCTCGGCCCGGGCGCCGGCGACGAGCGTGCTGCCGATGTGACGCTCGTCCATCGAGACACGCGAGGTGCCGAGGTCGACGCGCGCGCCGTAGAACCAGCCGGTGCGATCGAGGCCGGCGATCGCGTTCCACCGCGCGGCGCCGCGCCAGTAGCGGCGGTACTCGGCGGCGACGGCGAAGCGCACGGCGCCATAGTCGCCGGCCGCGGTCTGGCGC
>JAIOII010000953.1 GCA_019912685.1 Kofleriaceae bacterium | reverse complement strand
ACCCGCGTCGGCGAGTCGTGCGTGACCGGCGTCCGCCCCGTCGGCTTCTCGGTCCGTCGCGGGACGGCGCGCACCTGCGTCTTGCCGTCGTCGTCGCGGCCCGCAGGCGCGGTGCGCACCTGCGTCGTCGAATCCTCTTCACGCGCGCGCGGGAGCTCGTCTTCGTCGGGGGGCTGCGGTAGCCCCCCGGGTGGGTCGGGCAGCCCGCGTTGCCGGCGCACCTCGAGCATGCGCAGGAGCACGTCGCGGCTCTCCTTCGAGACCCGCTGCAGCGCGACGCCCATCCCGACCACGGCCTTGGGCGCGGCGGGGTCGTACTCGCGCGTCCAGCGCACGACGCCCTGGCCCACCAGCACCGCCTGATCGGTCGCCAGCCGGATCTCGAACCGGATCTCGTCGCCGACCGGCTTGGGCTGACGGGTCGGGATGAAGATGCCCGAGCGCGCGATGTTCACCGCGAACCGCTCGACGAACGAGTCGATGTCGGCGTGGCGCACCTTGATGCGCAGCGCGGTCGCCGGCCGCTTTGCGTCGTCGGCTGCCATCCCGGGCGACGATGTTCCGATGCCCGCGCCGAAAACGCAATCAGGCGTGCTGCGCGACCCAGGCGCGAACCGCGGCCAGCGCCTCGGGGACGCGCGCCGGATCCTTGCCGCCGCCCTGCGCGAGGTCGGGCTTGCCGCCGCCCTTGCCGCCGAGGATCTCGGCCGCGACGCCGAGGATCTTCCCGGCGTGCAGCTTGCCGGTCAGGTCCTTGGTCACCATCGCGACCAGGGTGACCTTGTCGCCGCCGACGCCGGCGAGGACCACGACCCCCGAGCCGAGCTTGTCGCGCAGCTGATCGCCGGTCTCGCGCAGCACCTTGGCGTCGTCGACCTCGGTCGCCGCCGCGAGCACCTTCACGCCGCCGACCTCGGTGGCCTCGGCCATGAGATCCCGGCCGCCCGCGCCCGACGCGAGACGCTGCTTCAGCTTGTCGAGCTCCTTCTCGAGCTGGCGGTACGCGAGGAGCGCCCGGTCGACCTTCTCGGCGACCTCGAACATCGGCGCGCGCAGGCGCTCGCCGGCCTTGCCGAGCTCGCCCTCGAGCCGGCGCAGGTAGTCGATCGCGCCGGCCCCGGTGACCGCCTCGATGCGGCGCACGCCCTGGGCGACGCCCGCCTCCGAGATGATCTTGAAGAGCCCGATGTCGCCGGCGCGGCGCACGTGGGTGCCGCCGCAGAACTCGAGCGACTCGTTGCCGATGCGCACGACGCGCACGCTCTCGCCGTACTTCTCGCCGAACATCGCGACCGCGCCGCGCTGGCGCGCCTCGTCGAGCGGCAGGACCTCGACGAGCGAGTCGTCGTTCTTGCGGATCTCGGCGTTGACCAGGTCCTCGACCTCGCGCTTCTCGGCCTCGGACATCGGCGAGAAGTGGGCGAAGTCGAAGCGCAGGCGATCGGGCGCGACCAGCGAGCCCTTCTGCGCGACGTGGCTGCCGAGCACGCGCTTGAGCGCGAGGTGGAGCAGGTGCGTCGCCGAGTGGTTGGCCCGGATCTGCTCGCGGCGCTCGTCGTCGACGGTCGCGGTGACGTGGTCACCGACGGTGAGCGTGCCGGCGGTCACCTCGCCCTGGTGCACGAAGAGGTCGCCGGCCGGCCTGGTGACGTCGTCGACGCGCATGCGCGAGCCGTTCGACGCGAGCAGGACGCCGGCGTCGCCGATCTGGCCGCCGCTCTCGGCGTAGAACGGCGTCTGGTCGAGGACGAGCTCGACCTTCTGGCCCTGGCGCGCCTCGGTCACGCGCTTGCCGTCGACGACCAGCGCCTTGACGGTGCCGTGTCCGGTCGTGCCGCGGCCGTCGTAGCCGAGGAAGCGCGTGCCGCCGACCTCCTGCGCGAGCTGCTTGTGCAGGTCGGCGACGGCGGCGTCCCCGGCCGCGAAGTCCCTGGAGCGCTCCTTCGCGTCCTCGATCTCCTTCTTGAAGCCCGCCCGGTCGACGGTGAAGCCGCGCTCCTCCGCGATGATCTCGGTGAGGTCATCGGGGAAGCCGTGCGTGTCGTAGAGCTTGAACGTCGTCTTGCCGCTCACCTCCGTCGCGCCCGCCGCCTTCATGCGCACGAACTCCTCCTCGAGGAGCTTCATGCCGTCGTCGAGCGTGTCGCGGAAGCGCTTCTCCTCCTCGAAGGTGACGGTGTCGATGAGGACCGCGCGCTCGGCGAGCTCCGGGTACTGGCCCTTCATCTCCTCGATGACGCGCGCGCACACCCGGTTCATGAACGGCTCGGCGATGCCGAGGCGCTTGCCGTGCCGCACCGCGCGCCGGAAGATGCGGCGGAGGACGTACTCGCGCGTGGTCTTGTCGGGGAACACGCCGTCGGCGATGAGGAACGTGCTCGCGCGCGCGTGGTCGGCGATCACGCGCAGGGACGTGTCCTTCTCGGGATCCGCGCCGTACTTCACCTTGGCGATGTCGGCCGCGGTCGCCAGGATCCCGGTGAACAGGTCGGTGTCGTAGTTCGACTTCACCCCCTGCAACACCGACGACATGCGCTCGAGGCCCGCGCCGGTGTCGACCGACGGCGCGGGCAGCTCGGGCATCGCGCCCGACGCCTGGCGATCGAACTGCATGAACACGAGGTTCCAGATCTCGAGCCAGCCCTCCCAGCTCCGGGGATCGCGGGTCGGCCACACGCCGGGCGGGCCGTCCATGTTGAAGTGGATCTCCGAGCACGGACCGCACGGTCCGACGTCGCCGGCCGACCAGAAGTTGTCGGCCTTGCCGAGATCGATCACGCGGTCGTCGCCGAACCCGGTCACGCGCTTCCAGACCTCGCGCGCCTGCACGTCGGGCCCGAGCCCGAGCTCCTGATCGCCGCCGAAGACCGTCACCACCATCCGCGACGTGTCGATGCCGTACACGCGCGTCAGCAGGTCCCACGCCCAGGTGATCGCGTCCTCCTTGAAGTAGTCACCGAAGGAGAAGTTGCCGAGCATCTCGAAGAACGTGTGGTGCCGCGGCGTCTTGCCGACCTCGTCGAGGTCGTTGTGCTTGCCGCCGGCGCGCACGCACTTCTGGCTCGAGGTCGCGCGCTTGTAGCCGCGCGTCTCCTTGCCGGTGAACACGTCCTTGAACTGGACCATGCCGGCGGTGGTGAAGAGAAGCGTCGGATCGTTGGCCGGCACGAGCGAGCTCGAGGCGACGCGAGCGTGACCACGCTCGGCGAAGAAGTCGAGGAACGCTTGACGGACCTGGGCAGCCTTCATACCGGCTGCACCCTAGCATTTTCCGGGGAGGAATCAGCGCCGCCGCCGCGGCCGCAGGAGCGCCATCCCGACGAGCAGGCCGAGCACCCCGGCGCCGGCGCCGCCGCCGCCACCCGTCGAGCAGCACCCGCCTTCGTCCTCGGGATCCTCCTCCTCCGGGCACGCTTCGGCCAGGCCGGACCCGCAGGGGATGCCGGTCGGCACCTTGCCGTGGATCCACTCCAGGTACGCGTCGACGCGGGTGTCGACGCCGCCCATCGTGCATTCGAAGCCGGAGTAGCTGCGCGAGACGACGCCCACGACGCGGCGCGCCCCGCCGACGTCGGCGAGCGCCGGCCCGCCCGAGTCCCCCTGGCAGTTCTGCGGCTGCGGCGAGCCCATGCCGACCTGGATCTCGGTCGTGTTGAACGAGATCAGCTTGGTCATCGCGTCGTACATCACGCCCGTGTCCTGCGTGGCGTTGCTGGTGCGGCCGTAGCCGACGATCGCCAGGTCGAGCCCGGCGATCAGCGCCGTCCCGTGCTCCGGGCGAGGCATCTTCACCGGCGCGACCGTCGTGATCGGCTGGCTCAGGATCAGGACGCCGATGTCGAAGAACTCCGCCAGCCCCTCGAGCGGCTCGACGTCGATCGAGAAGCTCTCGTGCTTGTGGGCGACGAGGCCGGGCACCGTGATCGCGTTGCCGTTCGTCGTGTCGAGATCGAGCGAGAAGCCGGGCGTGACCGGCCCGGTGAGCTCGGGATCCACGCAGTGCGCCGCCGTGAGGACGGCGTTGGGCGCGATGAGCGTGCCCGTGCAGCCCTGCATCACCTGGCCGCCGAAGTCGTACATGAGCGCGCCGACGCCGGGGAACTCGCCGTCCGCCGTGAGCGTCCCGCCGATCACGTACGCCTCGTCGGTCTCGAGCGCGGCCTCGAAGCAGCCGCCGAGCGTCGCGGCGGCACAGACGAACCAGACCTTGCGCAGGGACATGGGCGCCTCCGTCTTCAGAAGAGATAGACCCCGGAGGCGAAGCCGCCGAAGTACGTGTCGCGCGCGCCGCTCACGTCGGTCGTCGCGGGGTTGCCGTCGCGGTTGTTGGTGAGCTCGCCGTTGCCGGCGAACGCGTAGCCGATCGTGGTCAGGCGCCCCGCGACGCGCACGAGGATCTTGGGCGCGACCTCGTAGTCGACGCCGACCTCGGCGTCGAGGCCGGTGACGGTCGCGCCGCCGTACTGCATGGGCGACTGCATCTCGCCCGTGTCGGTGATCAGCAGGAACCGGGCGCCGCCGCCGAGCACCATCTTCGGTCCGAGCACGTACCGGATGGCCACGCCGGGATCGATGTACGTGTAGTTCGTGTTGGGGATGTCGATGTCGCCCGGGACCAGGTTCGGGTTGTTGCGGTCGATGTAGAAGCGGCGCTTGTTGTAGCGGATCGAGCCCTCGACCTGCAGCGCCTTGCCGACCGGCTGGCGGTACACGATGCCGCCCGCCAGGTGGTGCTCGGTGGTCGGCAGCTCGTACGTCGTGCCCATCTTCTCGAGGTTCGACGAGATGCTGAGCACGCGATCGACGACGAGCGAGATGCCGAGGTTCCGCTTGAAGCCCTTGTTCTTCGCGTTGAACGCGAGCGGGTAGATGTCGGCGGCGATGCGGACCCCGGGGACCGGGCCGCCGTCGTAGCCCTGCGGCCGGTTCATATCGAGGTTGGTCGTGAACGAGAGCTTGCGCCCGGTGAACGAGAGGCCGACGGCGATGTCCATCGCGCGCCGCCGCGGGTTGGTGAGGCCGACCTTGCCGCCGATGGCGATGTCCTCGTCGCCGTCACCGCCGACGTCCTCGTCGTCCTCCTCGTCACCGCCGTCGTCGTCGTCGCGCGCGGCGACGCGATCGTCGTCCTCGTCGTCCTCGTCCTCGCCGGCGTCTTCGTCCTCCTCGTCCTCCTCGTCCTCGAACGCCTTGGCCTTGGCCTTCGCCTTGCCTTTGCCCTTGTCGGCTCCCTTGTCCGCGACCTTGCCCTTGCCCTTCGCCTTGGTCTTGGCCTTGGCCCGCGGCTCCTCCTCTTCCTCTTCGTCTTCCTCCTCTTCCTCGTCCTCCTCGTCGTCACCGCCGCGGACCTTGCCCCGACCGAAGCCCGACGTCTTGCCCTTGTCCGCGACCTTGCCCTTGCCCTTCGCCTTGGTCTTGGCCTTGGCGCGCGGCTCCTCCTCTTCCTCTTCGTCCTCGTCCTCCTCCTCGTCATCGCCGCCCGCGGCCGGCAGGTCGTCGATGATCGGCAGGAGCTCGTCCTTGATCGTGTTGCGACCGTCGATCGAGAGCCCCTCGTCACGCTCGACGATGTCGGGCGCCGCCACCGTCTTGCCCGAGCGGCCCTCGCGGAGCTGGAGGTGCAGGATGTAGCGCGAGCCGCGCTTCTCGACGCGCCCGCTGATCACGCCGTCGACCGACAGCTTCTTCGCGACCTTCTTGACGTTCTTTTCGTTCACCTTCGTCGCGTTCAGCGAGTCGGCCGCGGCGTCCCACTTCTTCGTGGGCACGACCGAGTTGCCCTTCTTGAGCAGCTTGACGACGTCGGCCTGGAACTCCTCGGCCTTGGGGCCGGTGAACTCGAGCACGACGAGCCGGCGCCGCGCCTCGGCCATGCCGGGCAGGAGCCAGACGAGCAGCAGGACGGCCGCCGCCGCCAGCCACCTACTTGGTGTAGCGATCGATCTCGAAGTCGTCATGACCCTTGCCTCCGGTCGTGTCCCCGGCGTTGGCGGTACTGCCTGCCTGCCACTGGGTGCCTCCGCCGTGCACACCCCGGAAGAGGAGCGCGAAGTCCGACGGGCTCGACGAGTGCTTGACCGCCTCGTCGTAGGTCACCAGGTGCTGCTTGACCAGGTTGGCGAGACTCTGGTCGAACGTGAACATGCCGTAGGGGTGGAGCCCCTGCTGGATCGCGTCCCGGATCTCGCGGGTGCGATTGGGATCCTCGATCATCTCGCGCACGCGCTCGGTGTTCACCAGCACCTCGAGCGCGGGCACCATCCCCTTGCCGTCGGCGCGCGGCAGGAGCCGCTGCGAGATGACGCCGCGGAGCACGCTGGCGAGCGACAGCCGCGCCTGGTGCTGCTGGTGCGTCGGGAACATCGAGACGATGCGGTTGACGGTCTCGGTCGCGTCGGCGGTGTGGAGCGTCGACAGCACGAGGTGCCCGGTCTCGGCCGCGGTCATCGCGATGCTCGCGGTCTCGATGTCGCGCATCTCGCCGACGAGGATGACGTCGGGATCCTGGCGGAGCGCGGCGCGCAGCGCGCGGGCGAACGACTGGGTGTCGAACCCGATCTCGCGCTGGTTGATCACCGAGCGCTTGTCGCGGAACGTGTACTCGATCGGGTCCTCGACGGTGACGATGTGATACGCGTGCTGCGTGTTGACGTAGTCGACCATCGCGGCGAGCGTCGTCGACTTGCCGGAGCCCGTGACGCCGGTGACCAGGATGACGCCGCGCGCGTTGTCGGCGAGGTCGAGGACGATGCGGGGCAGGTTCAGCCGATCGAAGGGCGGGACCTCGGGCGGGATGAGGCGCAGCACCATGCCGACCGCGCCGCGCTGCTGGAAGACGTTCACGCGGTAGCGGACGCCGTCAGGCGTGCCGTACGCGAGGTCGATGTCCATCAGCTCCTCGAACTGCGCGCGCTGGCGGTCGTTCATGATGTCGAGCGCGAACTGCGCGATGGACTCGCGCGTCAGCGCCGGGACGTCGCGCACGGTGCGCAGGTCGCCCTTGATGCGGAAGATGGGCGGCAGCCCGGCCTTCAGGTGGACGTCGGAGGCGCCTAGCTGCCGGGCAGCGTTGAGCACGCGGTCGAAGAGCTGGCTCATCGCGAGGGAGGAAAGCGTAACACGGGAGTGCTATGTTCTTTCCCGCTGATGCGGTGCCCTACCTGTGGCGGCGAGAACGTGGATGGGGCCAAGTTCTGCGGTGTCTGTGGCGCACGTCTCGTCGCGGCCACGGTTCCGCCGGTTGCAGAGGTGCCGCGCGTCACCGCGGAGACGCGGCAGGTGCCTCGGGTGGTGCAGCCGCCGCCGGCGGGGATGAGCCTCGGCGGCGAGTCGCTGCGGGTGCCGGAGGCGAAGGGCGCGCGGATGGCGAAGATCGGGATCGTGCTGGCGCTGGACGTGGCGCTGGCGATCGCGGGCGTCGTGCTGCTGACGCGGGGTGACGGTGGCGGTGGTGAGGCGGCGGCGGAGGCGGGGGATGGTG
>JAIOII010000952.1 GCA_019912685.1 Kofleriaceae bacterium | reverse complement strand
ACCCGCAGGCGCGCGAGGCAACATCGCGGACGACGGCCGCGCCTCGTTCCGCGCGTCGGTCGGCGCGGTCGCGCGTACCGGACCGGTGGACCTGGCGCTCGGGTTCGAGCTCGGCCCGTCACGGATCGCGAGCGACGACGTGGCGAGCGGCGACCTGTCGACCGTCGAGGTGAGCGCGCACGTCCGGCTGCCCGTGCCCGTGACGCGCTCGCTCACGCTGTCGGCCGGCGCCGGGCTCGTCCTGGTTCGCAGCTCGTTCAGCGGCACGGACGCCATGTCCCGCACGTTCGTGGCCAGCGACCTGGCGCCCGGGGTGGACGCCGCCGGCCTGGTCGAGTGGCGACCCAGCCGGCTCGACCGGCTGGTGGTGGCGGCGGAGGTAGGCGGCACCTACGTGCTGACCGCGCAGGAGCTGCAAGACCGCAACATGCGGTTGGTTACACCCGCCCACATCGAACCCAGGGGCCTGGTGCGGGTCGGCTTCGTCCTGCGGTGACTTTTCTTCGCGCCCCGTCACTAACGAAGCAGTGACCTCCCCCGCGCCGGCCGCCCGAAGCCGCGACGCCGAGCTTGCAGCTCGGTGCGTCCAGGGCGACCGCGCGGCGCAGAGGGAGCTCTTCCAGATGTCGCGCGCCGCAGTCCACCACACGCTCTACCGGATCCTGGGCTCCAACCAGGACATGGAGGACGTGCTGCAGGAGACCTTCCTCGAGGTCTTCCGCTCGATGAAGCGCTACGCCGCGCGCTCGAGCCTCGTGACCTGGTGCTGCGCGATCGCGTCGCACGTCGCGCTCGGCCACCTTCGCGGACGCCGCCGCCAGACCGTCGAGCTCTCGGACGATCTGCCGGCGGGCTCGCCCGACGCCGAGCGCGTCACGCTCGCGCGCGAGGCCGCGCGCCGCCTCTACGTGGCGCTCGACAAGATCGATCCCACCCATCGCATCGCGTTCGCGCTGGCCGTCGTCGACGGCAAGTCGTTGCAAGAAGTCGCCGAGCTGACCGATTCCTCCCTGTCGGCCGTGAAGACTCGCGTGTGGCGCGCACGCAAGGAGCTCGATCGTCTAGCCGGTCGCGACCCGGTGCTCTCGGCGTACGTCGCCGAGCTCACCGACGAAGAACCGGCAAGGGAGGGCGCATGAGCCGCCTGGGCCGACCGTCCGTCGAAGTTCTGCCGGATATCACGTGGGCACGCCTGGAGCGCAACCTGTGGGCTGCGCTCGATGAAGCCGAGGTCGCGGCGACACCGCCGCCCTCGTCGCCGCGCCGCTGGACACGCTACGCGATCGCCGCGGGGCTCGCGGTTGCGGCCGCGGCCGCCCTCCTCCTCCTGTGGCCGAGCGGTGCGTCGCGCTCGCACGATCTGCCGTCGCGCGTCGCGACCGCGGAGGCGGCGACCACGCTGAGCTTCGGCGACGCCGAGATCACGGTCGCGCCGGAGTCGACGGTGGTCCTCGCGGGCACGCCGGCCCGGGGCGTCGACATCGTGCTCGAAGAAGGAAGCGCGGCGTTCGCGGTCGCGCCCCGCAAGGGTCGTCCGCCGTTCGTCGTCCACGCCGGCGCCGTCGACATCCGCGTCGTCGGCACCCGGTTCACGGTCACGCGCAGCGGCGATGCCGCTCGTGTCGAGGTCACTCATGGTGAGGTCGAGGTCGTGGCTCACGGCCGTCGCGAGCTCCTGCTCGCCGGCGGTTCGTGGGATTCGAGTCGCGATTGGGAGGCCGCGACTCGAAGCTCAGCCACGGTCGCAAATCCGGGTGACGTCGCCGCTGCGCGAACTCTCTCCGAGGACCCGGTCGACGCGTCGGCCGAGGAGCCGGCCATCGAGCCGGCCATCGAGCCCAGCAAGCCGCGGCCGGTGATCGACGCCAAGGCGGCGTACGAGGCCGCCGCGACGCTCGAGCCGGCGGATCCGACCGCCGCGCTCGCCGCC
>JAIOII010000013.1 GCA_019912685.1 Kofleriaceae bacterium | reverse complement strand
GTCCGCGCGCGTCGCCTGGAGGCCGTCCGCGCGACCGCGCGCGAACGCCGCGTGGTTCTCGGCGCGCGCGGCCGCCTCGCCGTCGCGGTACGACTGCTCGAGCGGCCCGCCGTCGAAGCAGTCGAGGCGATCACATCCGGTGGCACCGGCGGCCAGGGCGGCGGCGAGGGCGAGCGTGGCGAGGCGGCGCACGGGAGTGGCTACTGCAACCCGGATTCCAGCGTCGCCGGCGATAACCCGCGGGAATCGCGCGCGTGGGAGGGGGCGCGACTGTATCTCCAGCGACGCAGTGTGGTCGACAACTGCGGTAGGCTCACGCGCGGAGGATCCCATGGCACGCCGTTCGCGCTTCTCGTGGTGGATGCTGGTCGTCGTCGTCGTGGCGGGTGGGCTCGTGATGCGCGGCGGCGCGTGCGGCGCATGCACGCGCGCGAGGCCCGCGCCCGACGAGCGGCTCGCCCAGCACCTGCGCAACCTGTGCGAGGTCGCCGAGGACGGCGCGATCGAGCCGCGCACCGGCGTGCGCAAGCTCATGCGCTACTACGGCGATCACGGCCCCGACATGCTGCACGCGTTCGGCGCGACGCTGGTCACCATCGAGCGCGTCGCCGACGACGCCGCCCACGACGCGCGCGCCCGCGTCGCGCGCGACCGCATCCAGCGGCCGCTCGTCGAGTGCGCCGAGACGTGGGAGCGGTTCGCCGAGGCGGTCGAGAACGATCGCGAGGCGAGCGAGACCCTCGAGCGTGGGCTCACGCGCTTCGGCCGCACGCTCGAGATCCTCTTCGGCGACGCCGGCCGGCGCCTGCGCGGCCTCGACGCGCTCTCGCCGTACCGCTTCGCGCTCGATCCCGCGCCGCGCCCCTAGCGCGAGCCCTTGCGCGGGCGCGGGATGCCGAAGGCGTCCATGCGCGCCTGCAGCGTGTTGCGCGAGATGCCGAGCAGGCGCGCCGCGCGGGTCTGGTTGCCGCCGCACTGGGCGAGCGCGTCGTTGATGCGGCGCGACTCGACGCGCGCGACCTCGCCGCGCAGCGACTCGTCCATCGGCGCGGCGCCGCCCGGAGCAGGGAAGGACGGGATCCTCGCCGTGGCGCGGCTCGCGCGCTGTGTCTCGCTCTCCGGTCCGTCGAGGTCGTCGTCGATGCGGCCGGTCGACGTGCCGTCGATCACCGAGAGCGCGAGGTGCTCGCTGTCGAGCGGGCCGGCGCCGCAGAGGAGGACCGCGCGCTCGATCGTGTTGCGCAGCTCGCGCACGTTGCCGGGCCACGAGTGGCTGCGCAACGCGGCGCGCGCGGCCTCGGTGAGCTCGGGCGCGCGCCGCTCGGTGCTGGCCGCGGCGCGCGCGACGAACGCCTCGATCAGGCCGTCGATCTCGTCGACGCGATCGCGGAGCGGCGGGATCTCGACGGTGACGCCGCCGAGGCGGAAGTAGAGGTCGCGGCGGAAGCGGCCGGCGGCGATGTCGGCCTCGAGCGAGCGGTTGGTCGCCGACACGAAGCGCACGTCGACGGTGTGGCCCTCGACCGCGCCCACGCGCTGCACCACGCGGTCCTCGAGCACGCGCAGGAGCTTGGCCTGGAGCGCGCGCGGCAGGTCGCCGATCTCGTCGAGGAACAGCGTGCCGCCGTCGGCGGTCTCGATGAGCCCGGGCTTGGCGGCGTGCGCGCCGGTGAACGAGCCGCGCTCGTGCCCGAACAGCTCGCTCTCGAGGAGCTGCTCGTTGAGCGCCGCGCAGTTGATGCGGACGAACGGCTTGCGCGAGCGCGAGGACAGGCGGTGGATCGTCTCGGCGCACAGCTCCTTGCCGACGCCGGTCTCGCCGCGGATGAGCACCGACAGCGACGAGTCGCTGATCTGCTCGACGAGCGCGCGCACGCGCGTCATCACGCCCCCGGGCGCCCGCAGCGACGTCCATGCGTGCGCGGCGAGCTGCTCCGCGGTGGTGCCGTCGCGCGGCCACGCCGCGAGCCCCCAGCGCGCGGGGATGCCGCGCTTCTCGAGCCGCGCGACCACGCGCTCCATCACGGTGCGCGCCGCGGTCGCCGGCGTGTCGACGAGCAGGAGCTGGAAGCGGCCCTGGCCCGCCGCCGAGAGCAGATCGGTGCCGCGCAGGGCGTCCTCGATCT
>JAIOII010000951.1 GCA_019912685.1 Kofleriaceae bacterium | reverse complement strand
CGCTCGGCCTCGGCGGCGCGCTCCCCGCCGGCGGCACGCCGCTCGTCCTCGACGAGCGTGGGGCGCCGGCCGCCTGGGTCGCAGACTTGCCCACCTATCGGGGCAATTCGCCACGCTGAGGCGCGGATCCCGCATTTGCGGTGATCCAGTGCCATCCACGGGGCCTTCAAGCCCGCAGAACCGCCCGACATGATGCGAGCCATGCGGAAGCTCGCCGTCGTCGCACTCGCCATCACGGGCCTCGCCGGAACCGCTGCCGCGCAGCAGTACACGAGCGCCGACATCGTCGGGAGCCCCGGCGGACCGGGCGGCCTGGTCACCGGCTACATCCACACCGGCGAGCCGACCGTGCCGCACGGCAACCTCGGCTCGCGGCTCATCTACCTCAACAACTGCAAGGGCGAGACGACGTCGACCGGCGCGCCGGGCTGCCGCATCACCCGCGGCACGAACAACTCGCGCACCAACACCTCGTCGATCGCGAGCGGCAACCTCGCCGCGTACACCGGCAGCGACGCCACGTGGGACGCGATCGTCCAGTGCGTGCGCGAGACCTACGCGCCGTTCAACGTCACGATCACGGATACCGATCCGGGTAGCCAGACGCCGCACTTCGAGGCGATGGCGGCCGGCCTGCCCACGCAGATCGGTTTCTCGTCGGCGACCGGCGGCGTGGCGCCGTTCTCGTGCGGCATCATCAACAACGCCATCACGTTCAGCTTCCTGAACCAGAACCCGAACAACGTCAACCAGGCCTGCTGGATCATCGCGCAGGAGACCGCGCACGCGTTCGGCCTCTCGCACTCGATGAACTCGGCCGATCCCATGACGTACATCCCGAACCCGCCGATGAAGCGGTTCCAGAACACGTCGTCGTGCATCGGCACGCAGGGCTGCTGCCAGCCGTCGCAGGAGTGCCAGTGCCAGGAGCCTGGCAACATGCAGAACTCCTACCAGAAGCTCATGGACATCTTCGGCCCGTCGACGCCGACGCCGCCGATGATCACCTTCGAGACGCCGATGGACAACGCGAACGTCTCGCCCGGCTTCGTCGTGCGCGCCATGGTCACCGACGAGAGCGGCGTCGAGAGCGTCGAGCTGCTCATCGACGACACCCCGGTGGCGTCGCTCCTGACCCCGCCCTACGCGTTCAACGCGCCGGCGACGATCACGCCCGGTCCGCACACCGTCACCATCCGCGCGGTCGACGGTGGCGGCACCGCGGGCAGCGCGTCGATCGACGTGCAGGTCGGCGAGCCGTGCGATAACGACGACGCGTGCGACAGCCAGGGCGATGGCCTGGTCTGCGTCGACGGCCGCTGCGTGCCCGGCGAGAGCCACCCCGGCGGCCTCGGCACCGAGTGCACCGCCGCCACCGACTGCGTGTCGGGCCTGTGCGCGACCAAGGACGGCGAGAACCGCTGCGTCGAGAGCTGCGACCTCAACGCCAACGCGTGCCCGAACGACTTCGAGTGCCTCTCCAACGGCGCCGGCGGCGGCCTGTGCTGGCCCGATCCGGGCGGCTGCCTCGGCTGCTCGACCGACGGGCGTCCCGACCCGACCGCGCCGATCGCGGCGGGCCTGTTCGTCGCGTTCCTGTTCGTTCGCCGCCGCCGTCGTAGCTGAGGCCCGCGGCCCGACGATTCGACATTTCAGTCGCCGCCGCGAGCGCGACCCGCGCCGACCAGCGCCGACCAGCGCCGACCAGCGCCGACCAGCGCCGACCAGCGCCGACCAGCGCCGACCAGCGCCG
>JAIOII010000950.1 GCA_019912685.1 Kofleriaceae bacterium | reverse complement strand
CGCGCGCGCCGCGGTGGCGGCCGGGCGCGATCGCGAGCTCGCGTACCTCGAGCGCGTCTTCCTCTACCTGCCGTACGAGCACGCCGAGGACCGGGCGACCCAGCGCGAGAGCCTCCGCCTGTACCAGGCGCTCCACGACGGCGCGGTCGCCGCCGGCGCCCCCGAGGACATCGTCAAGTGGCTCGAGGTCACCCTCGACTACGCGCGGCGCCACGCCGTCATCATCGAGCGCTTCGGCCGCTATCCCCACCGCAACGCGATCCTCGGCCGCACCTCGACCGGCGAGGAGCTCGAGTTCCTGCAAGAGCCCGGCTCGAGCTTCTGACGCCCGCTACGAGCGGGCGCGCGCCTCGTCGGTCACGCGCGCGTGCTCGAGCAGGAGGTGCGTCACCGAGTCGTCGAGCTCGGGGTCGCCGTCGGCGCTCCCCGCCGAGAGCTCGAAGTGACCGGCCGTCCAGTCGAGGATGCGCATCAGCGTCGCCCGCGAGTCGTCGCGCTTGTCGGACGCGCGCGCGCGCACGAGCCGGCCGTCGACGAACGAGAGCCACGCGACCGTCTCGTCGCGCGTGAGCCGCAGCACGCCGGTCTTGCGCTCCTGCTCGAGCATCGTGAGCAAGGACGGCAGGCCGAGCTGCTCGACCGCCCCGCGCAGGAGCACGCGCTCGCCCTCGCGCCGGCCGACGCGGCCGAGGCGCCGCGCGCGCAGGACCACCTCGAGCGTCGTGAACGGCTTGGGCAAGCAGTCGACCGCGCCGAGCTGGAGCGCCTGCAGGCGCACGAGGTCGGTCGCGTTCTCCGACATCAGGATCACCGGGATCGCGGCGAGCTCCGGCTGCCGCCCCATCTCCTCGAGCAGGCGCAGGCCGTCCATCACCGGCATGTCGCGCTCGGCGAGCACCACGTCGGGCTCGCGGCTGAGCACGGCGCCGAGCGCCTCCATGCCGTTGGTGGCCGTGTAGACGGTGAACCCGGCGTGGCCGAGCGCGGTCGACAGCCGCTCCAGGAGCCGCGTCTGCGGGTCGGCGACCACGATGCGCAGCTCGTCCGACGCCGGATCGTGCTGCGGGTTGGTCTCGATCATCTTGATGATCTCGGCCTGGAACTCGAGGTCCGCCTGGTTGCGCAAGGCATCGCGGAAGACGACGCCGATGCCCGGCTTGCGGCCGAGCGCGCGCGCCTCCGTCTCGGTCAGCGAGTGCACGACCGTCGCGGTGGTCGTGAGCCGCGCGCCGCTCGGTGCGATCGCGAGCTCGACGACCGAGCCGACCGGCAGCGGCGTGCCCATGCGGATGAACATGCCGAACGGCGTCACGTCCTGCGACACCGCGCGGATGGTCTGCCCGCCGGCGGTCAGCTCGACCGTCAGGTTCAGGACGATGCGCGCGACGCGCCTTTGCATGCACCATCCGCGTAGCTCGATTTCCGTCGAAGCTCAAGCCCGAATCGTCGCCACGATCGGCGTTCGGTGTCACGCTGACAGCGGTGCTGCCTCCGGTCATCGAAACCGAACGACTCTTCCTGCGTGGTCATGTCACCGCCGACCTCGACGAGTGCGCGGCGATGTGGGGCGATCCGGTCGTCGTGCGGCACATCGGTGGCGTGACCCAGGCTCGCGAGCGCGTGTGGACGAAGCTGCTCGCGTACATCGGGCACTGGCGCACGCTCGGGTACGGCTTCTGGGTCGTGCGCGAGCGCGGCACCGAGCGCTTCGTCGGCGAGGCCGGGCTCGCCGACTTCCGCCGCGAGCTCACGCCGTCGTTCGACGGGGCGCCGGAGGCCGGCTGGGCGCTGGCGTCGTGGGCGCATGGCCGGGGGTACGCGACCGAGGCGATGCGCGCCGTGCTGGCGTGGAGCGACGCGCAGCTCGCGGCGGCGCGGACGGTCTGCATGATCGACGACGGTCACGCGACGTCGGTGCGCGTCGCCGAGAAGCTCGGGTTCCGGCCGTGGGCGGAGACGACGCTCCAGGGCGCGCCGATGCGGCTGTTCGAGCGCCGCCGGGCGTAGACGACATTTCTTTGCACGCGCGGCGTGAATCTCACCCGCCGCGCCGCGTCCGACCGGGGTGCGCCCCTGCCGATCGATCCTCGCGCTCGTCATCCTGTCCGCGCTCGCCGCGGCCTGCGGCTCCAGCTCGCGCCCGGCGCCCGGCACGTGCGAGGCGGACTGCGTCGCCTGCGTCGCCGACCTCGAACGCTGGCTGGGGCAGCTCGTCGACGAGGGCGAAGCCGGGCTGAGGGCTCGCCCCCGCGATCTCGACCTGGTGCCGCTTCCTGCCGGCCTGCCGCTCGATCCGCTGACGTCGATCCCGGCGATCGCCATCGGGAGAGAGGCGCTCGCCTTCGAGGGAATGCCCGTGACGCTCACGGCGGAGCTGCTCGCGCAGCCCGGCGTACCGCTCACGGCGCTCACCGAGCTCATGACCGAGCACTGGAAGCAGGCCTGCACCGATGCCCCCGACACCGTCCGCTCCGAGGTGATGGTGCACGTCGATCCCACGATCCCGTGGCACCTCGTCCGGCGCGTGGTGGCGGCGGTCGACGCCGTCGGCCTCGACGCCGTGCGCTTCTCGTTCGCCACGCCGAGCGCGCTGCCGCCGCCGGGGCGGTCGGCGATCGACGGCGAGATCGAGCGCATCGAGGCGCGGCTGCGCAGCGAGCCGCCGTCGCTCGAGCCGCCGGCGCCGGACCCGCGGCATCCGTTCGAGCTCACCTACGGCGCGTGCAAGCACGCGCGCGACGGCTGGATCGCCGCCGGCGGTCGCACCGCCGCTGGACAGCGCGACTTCGTGATGCACGACCTGCCGGCGCTGATCGGGCGCTGCGGCTGCAAGGTCGACGCGCCGTCGGTCAAGGCCCTGCAGTGGTGGTGGAGCGGGCGCCGGGACGGGTTGCTGG
>JAIOII010000949.1 GCA_019912685.1 Kofleriaceae bacterium | reverse complement strand
GCCGTGAGCGGGCCGCGCTCGGCGCGAGCGTAGCTGACGAGCTCGTCCCATGCAGCGATCGGATCGGTCACCCGAGGTCTACGCCCGGCGTGCGCACTCTATTCCTTCGCCTCGATGTACTCGTCGGGCTTCGATTCGACGCACGGGGCGAGCACACGATCGGTCATTCCCTTGCCGTATTCGTTCCGCGCCTCGCATTCCTGCAACGTCGGGGTACACATCGTGACCGTGTCGGAAGAGGGCATGAGGAACCGGAAGCAGTAGGCCGTGGGACGTTCGAAGCAGCCGATACGCTCGCAGCTCGTCAAGCGCGGGGCGCACTCGCGCCAAGCGTAACCGCCGGGGTGACTCTTGTAGCAATTGAAGACGCGCGGCGATGCAGAGCCGCCAACAGCCGCAGAGCTTCCCGGCCCCGGCTCCGAGGACGAGCAGGCCGATAGCGCAAGCGCGAAACCGATCAGCGACCTCATGTGGCCCTCCGTCGCGCCAGCGCGACCGATACACACGAGCTTATCGGCAATCGCCGATCGCGGAAACGCTACCGCCGGGCTCGGCCGGGCCGCGAGCGCCGGCCCTTCGTCGGCGCGCGTGGCTTGGCCCCCATGCGATCCCAGAGCGCCGCCTCGATGCGCGCGGCGCACCCTGCGAGGTGATCGAGGCTCTGCGCGATGTAGGTCGCGTTCACGTTCGCCGTGCCGAAGGCGTGGTTAGCGAGGACGTGCCGGTCGAGCTCGCTGATTCCGATCTCGGTGGCGACGGTGAGGAAGGTGCGCCGGAGCGTGTGCAGGCCGGGCAGGTAGAGCGCCATTTTCCCCGTGGCGGGATCGCGGCGGCGTTCTTTGCTCTCGGCGACGGGGATCACCGTCGCGATCGGTGCGCTCTCGTCGCGGCCGTGCGTGCGGCTTCCGACCTCGGCGCCCTTGCGCGACAGCGACGGGAACGCCCAACCGTGATCGCCGCCGTAGGGAGCGAACAGGATCCCGTTTTCCTCGCGCCGAGCGCGCAGCATCCGCACGACGCCGGGCGCGAGCGGAAGCGTGAAGGCGCGCTTCTCGCCGCCCTTGGGCCGCGGCACGAAGAGCAGGCCGCGATCGAGGTCGACATGTTCCCAGCGCACGTGACACGCGGCGTGATCGCGCATCCCTGTGCAGAGCGCGAATAGCTGCAGGTCGCGGCGCACGGGCGAGAGCGTTTGCACCTTCGCGTACCACGCCGGCAGATCCTCGATCACCTTGCGCCGTGGGACGTAGGCGTGGCGCTTCACCTTGCGCGCGGGATTCTTGCCGGGCAGGCCGTCATCGCTGGCGTTGTCGAGCGTGTTCCACACGGCCGACACGTGGCGGACGATCCGGTTCGCGAGGTGTTTCTTACCCTCGGCGGTGATCTTCGCGTGGATCGCTCGCAGGTCGGAGCCACGGAGCTCGACGAGCGGGCGATCGAGCCAGCGCCCGAGCCGGGCCTCGACCTCGCTCGTGATCGTGTCGATGGAGCTCTGCGAGCAATTGTCGGCGCGCATGTTCGAGACGTGGAGCTCGAGCCCGTCGCGCAGTGTCGGGCCGTCGAGACGCGCGCGCTTCTCGGCGTTCGGGTTCTCGCCCGCGGCGAGCGAACCGAGGATCTCCTTCGCGGCCTGGCGGGCGAGGCCGACGTTCCATACGCGGTTATCGGTGCGGCCGTCGGCGCGGCCGGCAATGCCGATCTTCACCTTCGTGCGCTCGCCCTTGCCCGCGACGCGCCCGCGCGCGACGAAGGTGATCACGCCGGTCTTTCCGATGACGGCACCGAAACCGGTGACCTCGGTGTCCCATGCGTAGGCCTGCGCCACGTCGACGGGGAGCGGGAACTTCTCGAGCGATTTCTCGGTGAGCTTGATCGTCGCCATGTGACCTCCGGCTTTCGGCCCTAGGACCCGGCCTAGGACCCGAGCGTCGCACGGCTGCGTATAGCTCGCCATGGCGAAACGCTGTCTAAGCGTCGAAGATTCCTGAAATCGACACGGCTCGATCTAGCTCGCTATGTCCGCGTATGTCCGTCGCCCCAAGTTTTGCAAGCCGAGGGTCATCGGTTCGATCCCGATATCCTCCACGAAGTTAGCGGCACGAAATTCGAGTTAGTCACCAATTAGTCACCGCCATCGCGGCGTGGACGGACAACGCTCGCCTGGGGTAGAGGGACGTTAGCGGCCCTCAGAAGCCGAGCCGCAATTTCGGGGAAGGCACTAAGCTGACCAGCGACGCCGCGGGCTTCCGCGGCGAGTGCCGGCTCAAAAGCAAGTGCGTCCTCCCATGCTGCAGCGACCAGGGGTAACCGCGGGCCGCCGGGCTCCTGATCGAATCCGGCGGCTCCGACCACCAGGACCCTCGCGTCGGTCGGTGCCTTCTTCAAAAGCTCGCGCCAGACACGTTCAGCCTCGGCGAACTTCCCATCGACTGCGCACGCCGTGAGTACGTAATCGACACCGAGTTGGAGTTCGTACTCATCCTGCGGACCACCTCTGTCCGCGATCGCGAGGGCCGGAGGGTCCCCTAGAGGGATCGCGAAGAACTGTCCCCGACTGGTTGTTGGTGGAGGCGCGAGGAAGAAGTCCTGCAGCTCCTTTCCGATCGTGAGGCCGCGGTCCCCGATCTCGACGTATCTCCCTTGAGCGAGCGGCAATTCGACCAGCGCGGTGCGGCGTGTTATCAGCGCGACGAACGACACCAGCGCCACTCGGTTGCTCCGGACAACGTCAAGGACGGAGTCGCCATGCTCCTGTATCCATGCTGCTGTACGCGCGCGAATCGCGGAGTTGTCGAGAATGCGTGTCTCGCCGGTAATCGTCGAGCTTACGGCGACGAAGTCCTCGCGGCCCGCGATCGTGATGCGGTGAACATCGGGATGCAGCGCGAGTGAACCGCCTGTCGACGTGGGGCGGGTTTCCAGGAGGTAGATGCTGGAGTCGGGCATCCATCGAATCCCCGAAGCGTCGATGATCATGCTGGTCGGGATCCCGCCGACCCCGTGGGCGTAGGGAAGCCCGTTGAACGATCGCCAGGCGAGGAGCGACGAGAGCCCGAGCAGAGCCATCTCTGCGCGATATCCGCGGACGACGAGTTGACGCGCCATCATCGAGAAGAATGCAGCCTCGTCGCCGGGCAAGTTGCCAGTCATCACGACTCTGCCGAGCGGCACTCGGCGTGCGCGTGCAGGCGTGCTGTTGGCGAGCGCCAGAAAGCGCAGAAATCTGAACCGGCCGAGCGGTCAGGCCCTCGCCTTCGCGCGGCGTGAAGGCTTGGCGGCCTGAGCCTCGCGGCGGCGGTAGCTGTCGCCCTCGATGGCGATGATGTCGGCGTGGT
>JAIOII010000948.1 GCA_019912685.1 Kofleriaceae bacterium | reverse complement strand
CCGGCGTCGCGACGTTCGACGACCTGTCGCTCGCGCGCGTCGGCACCTACACGCTGGGCGCCGGCGACGGCGCGCTCACGGCCGCGCCCTCCCTCGGCTTCAGCATCACGAACGCCGCGGCCCACCACCTCGCGTTCGTGCAGGAGCCGCAGGACCGCACCGCCGGCGTCGCGCTCACGCCGCCGCCGACCGTCGAGGTCCGCGACGCGTTCGAGAACCGCGCCAGCGACTTCGTCGGCTCGATCACGATGTCCAGGGCCTCGGGGCCGGCGGCCGGCGTGCTCTCCGGCGACCTCACCGAGTCCGCGGTCGGCGGCCTCGCGACGTTCGACAACCTCGTGCTCGACGAGGCCGGCACGTACACGCTGCAGGCCGCCTCGGGCGCCCTGACCGCCGCGGTCTCGAGCCCGTTCGACATCCTCGCCGGCTCCGCCACGCGGCTCGTCTACGACGTCCAGCCGCCGGCCGCGAGCGCCGCCGGCGCGGGCTTCACGGTCGTGGTCCATGCGCTCGACGAGAACGGCAACGTCGACCCCGGCTACGCCGGCAGCGTCGGGCTGGCGATCCAGGGCAACCCCGCGGGCGGCACGCTCTCGGGCACGACCCCGGTGACCGCGGTCGCCGGCGTCGCGACCTTCTCCGGCATGTCGATCGATCGCGCGGGCTCGGGCTACGTCCTGCGCGCGTTCGCGCAGGGGCTGCTCCCGGCCGACAGCACGACGTTCGACATCGTCGGCGGCCCGGCGACCCACCTCGTCCTCACGAGCCAGCCATCGACCACGGCCGCCGGTCAGCCGATCAGCCCGGCGGTGGCGGTGGAGGCGCGCGACGCGTTCGACAACGTGGCCACCGGCTTCGGCGGCGACGTGACGATCGCGATCGCCAACAACCCGGGCTCGTCGACCCTCGGCGGCGTCACCACGCTGGCGGCCACGGCGGGCGTCGCCACGTTCGCCACGCTCACGCTCGACAAGGTCGGCACCGGCTACACGCTGACCGCGAGCTCGACCGTGACCGGCGCGACCTCGAGCGCCTTCGACGTCACCCCGGCCACGGCGGACCACCTCGTGTTCTCCGTGCAGCCCACGACGACCGAGGCCGGTCAGCCGCTCGCGCCGGCCGTCGTCGTCCGCGCCGTCGACGCGTTCGACAACCTCGCCACCGGGTTCGACGGCGACGTGACGATCGCGATCGGCGCCAACCCGGGGAGCTCGACCCTTGGCGGCACCGCGACGGTCGCGGCCGTCGCGGGCGTCGCGACGTTCGCCACGCTGACCCTCGACCGGGCCGGCACCGGCTACACCCTGACCGCGAGCTCGACGGTCACCGGCGCGACGTCGGCGGCCTTCGACATCACGCCGTCGGTGGCGACGCGGCTCGCCTTCGCGGTCGAGCCGATCACCACGCCCGCCGGGCAGGCGCTCGCGCCCGCCGTGCAGGTCGAGGCGCTCGACGCGTTCGGCAACCGGGCGACCGCGTTCGCCGGGACGATCACGATCGCGCTCGGCGCGAACCCGAGCGGCGCGACGCTCGCCGGCACCACGAGCGGCGTGGCCGCCGCCGGCGTGCACGCGTTCGGCGACCTGTCGCTCGATCGCACCGGGACCGGCTACACGCTGGTCGCGAGCGCGCCCGGCCTCACCGACGCCACCAGCGCGAGCTTCGACGTGACGTCCGGCATGGCGGCGTCGCTCGTGTTCGCGGTGCAGCCGAGCGACGGGGTCGCGGGCGCCGCGATCACGCCGGCGATCCGCGTCGAGGTGCACGACGACCAGGGCAACGTGGTCACGACCTTCGCCGACCCGATCACGCTCGCGCTCGAGACCAACCCCGGCGGGGCGACGCTCGCGGGGACGGCGACCCAGGCCGCGGCGTCCGGCGTCGCGCTCTTCGCCGACCTCTCGCTCGACCTCGTGGGCACCGGCTACGAGCTGAGCGCCACCGCGTCGGGCCTGACCACGGCCGTCAGCACGCCGTTCGCCATCACGCCGGCCGTCGCCACGCAGCTCGCGGTCCTGCAGCAGCCGGCGCAGGCGATCGCCGGCCAGCCGATCACGCCGGCGGTGCAGCTCGCCGCCCTCGACGACTTCGGCAACCAGGTGACGGACTTCACCGGCGACGTCACCGTCGCGCTCGAGAGCAACCCGGGCAGCGCCACGCTCGGCGGCACGACCACGGTCGCGGCGGCGAGCGGCGTGGCGAGCTTCGCGACCCTGACCGTCGACCGCGCGGCCGTAGGCTACACGCTGCGCGCGACGTCCGCGGGCCTCACCGCCGTCGACACCGACGCCTTCGACGTGGTCAGCGGCACCGCGGCGTCGCTCGCGTTCGACGTGCAGCCCGGCGACGTCGTCGCCGGCGTCGCGTTCTCGCCGGCCCTCACGGTCGTCGTCCGCGACGCGCAGGGCAACGTCGACGCGACCTTCGACGGCGACGTGACCCTGGCGATCTCGAACAACCCGGGGGCGGCGACGCTCGCCGGTACGCTCAGCGTGGCCGTCGCGAACGGCACGGCGACGTTCGACGACGTGTCGCTCGACAAGGTCGGCGTCGACTACACGCTGGCGGCGTCGGCGGCCGGCCTCGCGGCCGCGACCAGCGCCGCGTTCGACGTCACGCCGGCCGCGGCGGCGACCTACGTGCAGAGCGGCCTCGCCGCCAACGTGCCGGCCGCGATCGCGCAGGCCGTGACCTTCACGGCGCACGACGCGTTCGGCAACGTGGCGACCGGGTACGGCGGCACCGCGAACCTGACGTCGACCGACGCGGAGCTCGAGGCGCCGGCGACGGTGACGTTCACCGCCGGCGTGGCGGCAGCGGCCGAGCTCGCGTTCCACACGCCCGGCGTGCAGATGGTGACGCTCACCGACCAGACCACGGCGTCGGTCACGGCCACGTTCGACACCAACGTGATGGCGGTCCCGGCCCCGACGGTGGAGATCACCTTCCCGGCCGACGGCGACGAGGTCGGCGGTGACATGGTCGAGATCAGCGCCACCGGTGCGGTGGGCGCCGGGGCGACGCTCGTGTCGATCGAGATCCTGGTCGACGGCGTCGTGATCGGCGAGGACACCGCCGTCCCGTTCTCGGCGATCTGGGACGCGTCGGGAGAGCCGATCGGCTCGGCGCACGTGCTGACCGCCCGGATCACCGACAGCGAGGGCAACGTCGCGACCTCGGCCGAGGTCACCGTGACCATCATGGCCAACGAGGACGGCTGCTGCAGCGCGGGCGGCGACCCGACCTCGCCGGTCACCCTGGCCGGCATGGTCCTCCTGGCGGTCCTGGTCCGGCGGCGGAGGCGGCGGCCACTCGAATAGCCGTGGGCATACGGGACCCTACTGGCGACGATTCCCCCAGGTCGGCAGGTCCTGTACGGCCCTTGCGCATCGGGGTTTCGCCAGGTTGCGACGCGGCACACCCTTCGCACTGGGTGCGCCTCATGGCCCGCCCCGAGTCCCTCCGTCCCGGTCGAGTCCTCCTCCTCGCGCTGCCGCTGGCGGGCCTGTTGCTCGGCGGCTGCGAGGTCGGCCTCCAGGGCGGGGGGCCAGGCGGCGGCGACGATCAAGGGGGTGACGACGATGTTCCGGCCGACGTCGATGCGCGCGTGCTGATGCCGTCCTACCGGCTATCGGTCGCGCCTCCCAGCGTATCGACGGCGCTCGGCACCGAGGTCACCTACACGGTCGCCGTCGACGCCACGGATTTCAGCGGTCCGGTGCAGCTCGCCGCGGCGGGCTTGCCGGAGAGCTGGAACGTGACGATCACGCCGGCGACGGTCGACGTGATCGACGGCGCCACGGTCACGGCGACCGTGACGATCGTGATCCCGCCGAACGGCGAGGCCGCAGAGGCCGGCCTCGCGCTCGCGATCGACGCGACCGCGGCGCCGGGCGCCGAGAGCGCGGAAGCGATGATCACGGTGGCGAACGCGTACACGTTCCCGATCGCGTCGGGCACCGGCACGGGCGCGCACTGGGGCGCGATGGCCGGCGGTCTCCTGCGCCTTCGCGAAGGAACGAGGCTCGAGATCCTGAACAGCGATTCGATCGGCCACCGCATCCACGCGGGCGGCGGCGTGTTCGATCACCAGGGCGCGACGATGGCGCCGGGCGCGTCGTACACGGTCACGGTCGCGGCCGGCTCCGACACGTTCTACTGCCACGATCACGGGCAGGGCACGGGCGAGGTCAACATCAACGCTCAGTGAACGCGCGACGGGGAGTAGGATCCCGCGCATGTCGAACGAACCGGTCGAGCCGTCGTCCTTCGAGGAGTTCTGGCCGTACTACGTGAGCCAGCATCGCGACCCGACGTGCCGCGCGCTGCACTTCGTCGGCACCACGGCGGCGATGGGCCTCGTCGCCGTGTCGCCGGTCGTGCCGCCCGCGCTCGTCGCGGCGCCGCTCGTCGGCTACGGCATGTCGTGGATCGGTCACTTCGTCTTCGAGAAGAACCGCCCCGCGTCCTGGCACTCGCCGAAACACTTCTGGTGGTCGTTCCGCGGGGACCTGCGGATGTGGCGCTTCATCGTCACGCGCATGATGGAGGTCGAGGTCGAGCGCGTCGAAGATCTGTACGGACTTCAAGCGGACGCGGCTGGCAATTGACGCATGCGCTCCGGAGCGCAGTCCGGCATCCGGACAGTGGAGTTTCTGCGAAACCCCATTCCCTCCGGCTCGGAGCATCTGGTATGACGCCGGCTCTTCCCAGCGAAGCGCCATGGCCAAGCAAACCCGCCGTGATATCCGGGCCCTGCTCCTCGCTCCCAGCTCCGATCTCGCCGTCCAGGTCGATGATCGGCTGCGTCGCCTGGGCTTTCCGGCCCTGCGGCCGGCGCAGACGCAGTTGCTCACGCTCGTGGAGCACGGTGGGAAGCGCCTGACCGACCTCGTCGATGCCATGCATCTGCCCAAGCAGACCCTGGGCGACATGGTCGACGAGCTCGAGCGCCAGAAGCTCGTCGAGCGCTACCCCGATCCCGACCACGGCGTGATCAAGCGGGTGCGGCTCGCCGCGCGCGGCCGGGCGTGGGCGGCGGAGGTGCACAAGGTCGCCGAGAGCACCGAGGCCCGGTGGGCCGCGGCGCTCGGCAAGACCAAGCTGAAGACCTTGCGCGGGCTCCTCGAGGAGCTCGGCCACTCGCTCAACGGCGTCGCGAAGGACTGAAGGTCACCCGCGGCTCAGAGGAACGTCACGATGAGGGACGCCTTGGTGACGGTGTCCATCTTCGAGGACTCGGGCGGATCGGTGGGGTCGAGCATGAAGCCGGCGATCGCGAGCGGCGCGGGCACCTTGTCGTACTTCGCGCCGAACGAGAACGACAGCGCGACCGACTTGGAGAGCTTGGCGGCGATCGAGCTCGCGAGGTTCACGCGCAGGTCCTCGAACGCGCTCACGTCGCGGCCGTTGATCGTCTGACCGTTGACGTTGGCGAGGAGCTCGACCGAGCCCTCGACCGTGGTCGTCTCCGACAGCTTGCCCTTGTAGCCGGTGAACGCGCGCGCCGAGTGGATCGAGATCGAGCTCGTCGCGGTCGGGTCGTCGGTGGCGAACTTCTCGTAGCTGAAGTCGTAGCCGAACTCGCCGGCGAGCTCGTGGGCGTCGGAGAGGTAGAGGAGGCGCGAGTAGCCGAGCTGACCACCGGCGGTGAGGTCCTTGCCGGCGAGGGGATCGGTGCCGGCGAGGGCGGCGACGAAGAGCGAGTTCTTCTCGGTCAGGAAGCGGTCGTAGCGGACCTTGGCCGCGGCGTTCTTCGCCGAGTCCTTGTCCTCGCGGCGGACCTCGTCGGAGGTGAGCACCATGTCGCCGTTGGCGTCGTTGGCGACGAGGTTCGAGGTGCGGGCGAACGCGCCGGCGGCCTCGGCCGAGAACTTGTTCTTGGCCTGCTTGCGCGTGGCCTTGAACCCGCCGGTGAGCGTCGTGATGCGCGAGTTGCCCGAGGTGAGGACGACGCCCGCCTCGGCGGTCGCGTCCCACTCGGTGCCCTCGACGTCCTTGACGTCCTCGGACTTGCCGTACTCGAACTTGGGGGTCGGCTGCGCGCTCGCGGCGGACGCAGCGGTGACGAGGGCGGCCGCGCAGGCGGCGCCGAAGAGGCGGTGCTTCATGACACGTCCAATCGCTGGGGTGAAGCTACGATTCCAGATGAGGTACCACGCGCAGGCGGTAGCCGAAACGGTGCCGGGACTCGATCAGATCGCCGACCTCCGCCTTCACCAGCGCGCGGCGCACGCGCCGCACCAGCTGCTTCACGTGGTTGTCACCGGGCTCGCGCGTGTCCCACGACAGGTCGCCGATGAGCTCCGACGTGCGCACGAACCCGCGCACGAGGTGGGGCTGGGTCTCCTCGGAGGCCATGCGGCGGACGAGCAGGGCGAAGAACTCGAACTGCGTGGTCGTCAGCTGGACGTGCTTGCCGTCGATCTCGACCAGGCCGCCGCCGCCGCCGGTCGGCTCGTTGAGCCGCATCGTCAGGTGGGGCAGGCCGACGTCGGTGTTCTCGCTGTCGAACTCCGCGGCCTCGACCTGGGTGAGCCCCGGGCTCGGCGGCGCCGCGACACGGTCGCTGGGGCGAAGCGTGTTGGCGGCGGCGGGATCGAGCGTGACCGGCGGCAGGTTCGCGCCGTCGGGCAGGAAGTAGAAGCCGACCTGACCGACGTGGATGCGATCGCCGGCGCGCAACGTCGTCGACGCCTCGTGCAGCTCGTGATCGTTGATGAGCGTGCCGTTGACCGAGCCGAGGTCGCGCAGCGACCACGACTTCTTCACGGGATCGTACGAGAGGTGCGCGTGATGGCGCGAGACGGAGCCCTCGAGCACGCACACGCCGGCGCCTTCGAGCTGGCGGCCGATCAGCGTGCGCGCGTCGAGCGGGTGGGGTCGGCCCCAGGGATCGATCAGGACGGCGCCGGTCGGCTTCGCGCTCGTGGCGAGGATCTGCTCGGGGACGAGCCCCGGCGGGCCGGCGATCTCCTCGCGACAGTCTTCACACAGGTGCCCCATCTCGACCGGGCGCAGGTCGCACACCGCGCAGTTCATGGGCGGCAGTATACTCCGAGGTGTCCGAGGGGGACGTTCGGCTCAGGACTTCTTCGCCTTGAGCAGCCGCTCGAGGGCCATGCCGGCGGCCCGGGAGGCGACCGTCACGTGCTCGTCGGAGGCGAGTCGCTGCCGGCCGTCGGCGTAGATCACGCCCACGACGCGTTCGCGCACGGCGAGCGGCACCGCCATCATCTCGTCCGTCGTCGAGCCGAAGAGCACGCGCACGAGCTCGCGGCTGACGGGATCCGAGATCGGGCCGCGATAGGGCAGGCGCGTGCCCACGACGTCCTGGAACACCGACGGCGCCGACAGCGAGACGTGCGCCTGCGGACCGGCGGGCGGCGGGTTCTGCATGAACGCCGTCAGCTCGCCGGCCTTGGCGGCCAGGAACGCGACCCGGTGATGGGTCTGGCTGACGAAGTCGACGAGCATCGCGATCACGTGGTCGCGCGACGTCGCCTGGTCGAACGCGCGCAGCGTCTCGACCAGCTTGATCGCGGCGGCCTCGAGCGCGCGCGCCGTCTCGGCCGCCTCGGCCGAGCCCGTCGCGG
>JAIOII010000947.1 GCA_019912685.1 Kofleriaceae bacterium | reverse complement strand
GCCTCCGCCTCGCGCCGGGAGCGCGTCGCCGTCCGCTCGTCGTCGGCGTGGCTCACCTTCACCGCGACGAGCATCTCGTCGTCGTCGCCGCTGCCGATCCAGCCGCGGTACACGGTGCCGCTCGCGCCCGCCGCCACGGCGGCGCCGAGGCGGATGCCGCCCGGCAAGCACGTGCCGGCGAGCGACTGGGAGGGGCGGATCAGGACCACGTCGTTTCGACGCGGGATCCCCGACGAACATTCGACCTACCGCACGTCTCACGCCGCCTTGGTGAGCGCCGACACCTTCGTTGCGAACCTGAACGGCAGTCGCTGGAAACTCTGGGTTGACGACTGGCCAGACCGCCGTTTAGCGTGGAACTCCGCTTCGTTACCTGCACGTATCGACCTTGGTTCAGGAGTGCACATGAGGGAGTCGCGCTCATTCTCGCAGCGTCTTGCTGCCGTCACGTCGGTCGCCGCGCTCGTGTCCGCCGGATGTCACGGCGGGTTCGACGAGACGCGTCAGCCCGTCGACAACGGAAGCTTCGGCGAGACCGTGCACACGCTCGTGTGCAAGCGGATCTCCTACCTCGACGACCTCGCCGACGGCGGCACCACGGACGTCCGCGGCGACGCCGTGCGCGACATGTGTCGGCTCGGCCTCGCCCCGGAGGCGAGCGCGAGCGGCAAGCTGAAGGCGCTCATGGCGGAGCGCGAGCGGCTGGTCGGCGCGACCGACGCGATCTTCCCCGAGGCGTACCTGCCGACGCTGCAGACCTTCCTCACCTCGAACGAGTTCCTCGCCCTCTACGACACCGACCGGACGCAGGCGTCGATCGACGCGCTCATCGCGACGCTCCGCCACATCGCCGCCGACTACGAGGCGGTCGCGGCGCTCGAGCGCCTCGGTCATCGCCTCGGCTACCGGCCGATGGCGCCCGCGATGGGCGCGGTCCGCGCGTTCGTCAGCTACCCCGAGCTGCACGACCTCGTGCTCACGCTGACCGAGGCGATCTCGCCCGGCGGCGGCGCGCGCGGCGAGTGGCAGAACCTGATCGAGGCCGTCGGCGTCGCCCTGCGCAACGCCGAGCCCGCCGCGGACGCGACCGCGCCCGACCGCACGCTGCGCATCGCGCTCGACTTCCTCCTCGCCGAGCGCGCCCAGCTCGGCACGAGCATGGTCGCGCCGCTCACGACGCGCGACACCCGCGGCGTCGCGCGGCTCCGCACGATCGCCGCGCCCTACGTCGACGGCGACAGCGACGGCCAGGCCGACGTGAACGAGCTCGGCCAGTACGTCGACGCGACCGGCGCGACGATCGACGCGCCGGCGCCGTTCGAGCTCCCCGACGGCGCCGCGCCGTCACCGTGGATGTACCGCGACGACCTCGGCCGCGCCCTCTCCGCCGACGGCGGGCCGCTCCTCTACGAGTACGTCGACCTCGACAAGACCGTCCTCGCCGCGCTCGCGCGCGACGGCATCCAGCTCTTCGATCCGCAGAAGGGCACCGCGTTCGATCTCGCGCGCGGCGCGTCGGCGCTCGTCGGCCCACGCATGCCGGCGACGAAGACGTACGGGAACGGCGAGACCCTCGAGTACCGCGGCTACGACACGACCGACTCGCCGCTCCTCGACATGTCGTACGCGTACCTCTCGATCCTGCGCGACCCGGCGATCGGCGACACGCTCGCGCTCGCGAACGTCTTGCTCTCGACGCGCGAGGCCGAGGTCGCGCAGCTCGCCGAGGCGATCATCTCGGCGGCGCGCAAGGGCGACAGCCACCCCGAGGCCGTCATCCCGCCCGACGCGCCGCTCTGGGACGACCTCGTCCCGGTCATCCGCCAGATCCTGGCGCGCCCGCAGCTCGTGCGGAACCTCCTCGCCGCGGTGGAGCGCCCGGAGACCGCGCAGCTCGGCGAGCGCTTCCGCAAGTTCATGGCGTACAAGGACCGCTTCGACATCAACGCCCAGCAGCAGGTCACCGGCGCCTTCACCACGCCGGTCGATCGCACGCGCGTCGACAACGGCTTCGATCGCTCGATCTTCCAGCGCATCCTCCACGTGATCGCCGACTCCAACAACGCGGTCGCGTGCAACAAGGAGGACGCGGAGATCAGGCTGGGCACCCTCCCTCTTGCCTCATACGAAGCGTGCGACCTCTTCCAAGTTGACAACCTGGCGGTGTTCTACCTCCAGTCGATCGCGTACGAGAAGCAGAACGGCCAGTACGTCTGCGAGGACGACGCCGGCGCGTTCGGCGAGACGAGGCTTGTGTCGTCGCCCGACAACTGCCCCCAGAACTTCCGTCCGCGGCCCAAGGCCGACTTCAATTATCAATGGGGCGAGGTCCTGTCGGCTGGCATCGACTTCCTCGGCGGCGACGACTACATCGAGCGACAGGCCGGCATCGAGGGCATGCGCACGCACCCCACGCCGCAGGCACTCAACCGCGTCCTCTTCCTCGATCCGACCCCCGAGTTCCTCACTCACGTGATCGACCCGATGCGCGACCGCGAGCGCGACCTCTACAAGGCGCAGCACGCGGGCACGCTGCCGGTCTGGGAGCTCGAGGGCTTCTACGACCAGATCCGGCCGATCGTGCAGGCGTTCGCCGACGACGGCCAGGAGCAGCTCTTCATCAACGTCATGGTCGTCCTCCACAAGCACTGGGCGAGCCGCGACTCGATCACGCACCAGTCGGTCGACCCGAACGCGCCGGGCTACGTCTTCGGCTCGGGCGCGATGACGTACGAGGCGCTCATCGTCGACATGCTCGCCGACGGCACGCTCATGGGCGCGCTCCACGAGACCGCGGCGGGCCTCAACAGCACCACCGCCAACGGCAAGGCCTACGAGGACATCGTCCGCGCCGCCGCGAGCTACGTCGTCACGCCGCGCGCCGGCCTCGCCGATCGCATGGGCAACACGACGACCGTGACCTCGGACGGCCGGGCGGTCACGCAGCTCTCGCCGTGGCACCTCCTCGCCGACGCGTACAACCGCAAGCGCGATCGCCTCGCCCAGGCCGGCGCCGAGGGCGCGGCGTGGACCGAGAGCGTGAGCGAGGTCGTCGACGTCCTCACCCGCGGCGCCGACGTGCCGGGGCAGGGATGGCGCTTCAAGAACCCGCGCACGCGCGGCGTCCTCCTCGCCGTGATCGGGCTGCTCCAGAGCCGGATCGCCGCGCACGACCAGGCCGGCGATCGCACGGCGTGGCTC
>JAIOII010000946.1 GCA_019912685.1 Kofleriaceae bacterium | reverse complement strand
GCGCGTCGTGGGCGTCGACCAGCGGGCTGACGGTGGATCTGGCGGTGAAGGTGCCGGTGGTGACGCACGTCGTCGGCGGGCAGCTCGACATGCCGGCGATCATGGAGCTCGGCGTGTCGTGGCGCTTCGGAGCGTCACCGGCCGCGGCGGCGGAGGGCGACGAGCACGCGCACGACCACGATCATGATCACGAGCACGGCGACGAGCACGACCATGGCGATGACGAGCACGGCGACGACGAGCACGGCGACGAGCACGCGCTCGACATCCTCGACGTCGGCGCGCCGGGCGAAGCCGTCGAGCTCGTGCCGGTGCCCGGCAAGGTGACGATCTTCGACTTCTGGGCGACGTGGTGCGAGCCGTGCAAGACGCTCGAGCCGGCGCTCGTCGAGCTGGCGCGGAGATATCCCGACAAGGTCGCGATCCGCCGCATCGACGCGCACGACTGGGACAGCCCCGCCGTCGCGAGGTACCTGACGCCCGGCGGCTTCAACCTGCCCCACGTGAAGGTGTTCGACCCGAGCGGGACGATGGTGCTCGAGCAGGGATCCGCGCCGGGCAAGCTCGACGAGCTGATCGAGGCGGTGCGGAACGTGGTGGAGGCGCACGCGTCGCCCGCGGCCGCGCAGTAACATCGCAGCATGCGCGTCCATCACCTCGACTGCGGCACGATGTGCCCGCTCGCCGGCTTCCTCATGGGCGGCGACACGCCGATCGGCCGCGGCCTCATGGTGTGCCACTGCATCCTGGTCGAGACGCCGCGCGACGGCCTCGTGCTGGTCGACACCGGCTTCTCCACCGTCGAATGCGACGACCCGCGCCGCCTCGGCCGCGCCTTCGTCACGGTCACCGGGCCGCGCCTCGCCCGCGGGCAGACCGCGCGCGAGCAGATCCGCTCGCTCGGCCTCGACCCGAGCGACGTGCGCCACCTGATCGTGACGCACATGGATCTCGATCACGCGGGCGGCATCGCCGACTTCCCGGCCGCGACCGTCCACCTCCACCAGCGCGAGCTCGACGCCGCGCGCGCCCGCTCGACGCTCCAGGAGAAGCAGCGCTACCTCCCGCGCCAGTGGCAGCACCACCAGCGCTGGAACCCGGTCAGCGAGACCGGCGACACGTGGCTCGGGCTCCCCGCGGTGCAGAAGCTCGGCGGGCTCGACGCCGACATCGCGATCGTCCCGCTCCACGGCCACACGCGCGGGCACTCCGGCGTCGTCATCCGCACCGAGCGCGGCTGGATCCTCCACGCCGGCGACGCGTACTTCCATCACCACGAGCTCGTCGACGCGCCGAGCGCGCCCGTCGGCCTCCGCCTCTTCCAGGCGGTCATGCAGATGGACGGCCCGGCGCGCCACGCCTCGCAGGACGCGCTGCGCCGGCTCCACCGCGAGCACCCCGAGGTGCTGATCACCTCGGCTCACGATCCGGCGGAGCTCACGCGCGCCCGCTACCACGCAAACTGAGCCCTGCCGCGATCAGGCGGCCGGGTCGTCGACGA
>JAIOII010000945.1 GCA_019912685.1 Kofleriaceae bacterium | reverse complement strand
CCGCCGCTGGATAGTTCTTCGAGCGCGCGTAGTAGCGCATCGACTCGTTGATCAGGTAGTCGATGGAGCAGTCGAAGTCGTTCGCCATCTGCTCGAACGTCTCCCAGAGGACGTCTCGGCAGTAGAAGTGGCGCATCGTCTTCTTGGACTGGTCCATCTCCCGGGGGGTCTCCTCCGACGCAGCATACTACTTGTCGGCGCCGATCGCGCTAGGGAGGCTGCAAAAGCTGTTTGGTTTCGGGCGGACCTGCTCGCGCGCGCGCCGGTCAACGCAGCTTCGCCGCGACCTCGCTGGCCCGCTGTCCCAGCGTCGGCTCCGGCTTTCGCTGGGCCTTGGGGACGTCCTTCTGGTCACCCCAGTAGCCCGCGAGCCGGGTCTTGTCGCCGGCGAGCCTGGCGACCGCGTCCGCCTCCGACTTGGCCGAGAGGACGAGCATGGTCTCGACGGCGATCCAGCGCGCGACCCAGCTGCGCGACCCGAGCAGCCCCCGCGCCGCCTCGATGAACCCGTCGCGCTGGCCCAGGGACGCGAAGGTCTCCCAGGTCGCGCCGCCGAGATCGCGGTGGTCGTAGGGGCCCGCCGTCGGCAGCGCCTCGGCGACGCGCGCCATCGCCGCCGGGCCGCCGCAGCGCAGCGAGTTGTTCACCGCGACCCAGAGGAAGCGCGGGTTCCGGTGCGGATGGTTCACCATGCCGATCAGCGGCTCGAGGCAGTGCGGCATCCCGGCGGCGCGCAGGAGCGCGACCGCGTCGTTCGCGATCTGCGGCGAGTGGCCGTCGTCCTTGGCGATCTCGGCGAGGCGCGCGACGTGCGGCTGGAGCGCCTTGCCCTCGGCGACCGGATAGGCGCCGCCGGTGTCGAGGTACGCGCGGTAGAGCGCCGCCATCGCGCGGTCGGGCAAGGTCGCGTCGCCGCGGTCCATGGCGAAGATGTCGAGGAGGAGCTTCACGGCCTCCGGCGAGCCCGAGACCGCGAGACCGAGCATGAGCTCGTCGCCGATCTTGCGCCGCTTCCCGCCCTCGTCGGGCGCGGCGATGATGCGGTTGACCTCGGCGATGAGCCGCTCGCCCGCGCGCTGCCCGAGCATGCGCATGACCTGCGCGCCGGTGTGTCGCCCGGCCTCGGCGCGGCCCTCGTAGTACCCGCCGGTCAACCAGTCGGTGAGGTACCCGTCGATCTGCTCGCGCGTCGCGTCGTCGGCCCACGGCCGGACGTCGACGAGCACGTCCTTCGCCAGCATCTGGCGCTGCGACGGCGCGGTCATCTCGCCCTCGATGCGCGCCATCGTCCACAGCCGCGGCGCGAGCTTCGCGATCACCTTCGCGCGCCGCCCGCTCTCCATCTGCTCGAACGTCGTGCGCACGTACGCGTCCTCGAGCTTGCGCAGGAGGACCTCCGCGGCGTGCGCCGACAGATCGGGATCGAGGGAGCGATCGGTGAACGCGTCCTTGAGCTTGCCCTCGCCCTTCTTCGTGGTCTCCCACTTCTCGATGCTCTCGTGGGAGGTCTTCTCGCAGGCGGTGGTGAGGACGCAGCACGCGATGGCGGCGACGAGGACGTGGAGGATCCGGAGGTGGGGCACGGCGGGCGATGATACGTCACGCCGTGGTAGGGTTCTCGCCGTGCGCTGGCCGATCGTGATCGTCGTCGCGGCTATCACGTACGCGCCGGCCGCGGCGTCGCCCGGTGACGCGCCGTGGGACGGTGCGGTGTTCGCGGGGCCGACCTCGCCGCACCCGGCGAACGTCATCGCCAACCCGGCGCCGATGCTGCTCGCGACGCCCGGCATCCACGTCTTCGTCGGCGGCGTCGCCACGGTCGATCAGATCACGATCGATCGCCGCGTGGTCGACGAGAGCGGCGCATCGAGCGACGGGCCCACGGTCGACGGCAGGACCGCCGGCGCCGGCGGGCACGTCGGCATCATGCGGGCCTGGCCGGGCGGCTCGATCGCGTTCATCGCGAGCGTGCCGCCGCCCGACGAGACGCTCGCCGGCCGCGCGGCGCTCGCGTACCACACGCGCGGCAGCCGCACGCGCGCCGTCGACTACGGCAGCCTCTCGGCGGCGTACCGGCTCACCAGCCGCATCTCGCTCGGGCTCGCCGGCACCTTCAGCACGCGCGACACCGTCCTGCGCTTCGCGCGGGACACCGCCGCGGAGGCCGGGCGCGATCCGGGGCGCGGCGTCGAGAGCGACTGCGGCGGCATGCGCTGCGGGCTCGAGAACCCGATGGCCACCGAGCTGTGGACGGTCAGCGTCGAGTCCGAGCGCTGGAGCGTGTTCGGCCTCGAGGTGCCGGCGCCCGCGCTCGACGACCTGCGCTTCGCGGCGGGCGCGCTCGTGACGCTCCCCGGCGAGCTCAAGCTCGGCATCACGTACCAGCGGCCGTGGAACCTCGGACGCATCGAGCGCACCGGCGACGTCCGGGTGGTGGCGGCGCCGCGCGACGGCGGCGCGGTGCGCGGCGGCGAGGCGACCGTGTTCGACAAGCAGCCGCAGATCGTGCGGCTCGGCGCGCGCTCGCGCGTGCGCGAGCGCTGGGATCTCGTCGGCGAGCTCCGCTGGCGTCTGCTCGGGCGCGCGAGCTACGAGGACGTCCGCGCGTACGGCGGCGAGCTCGCCGACGGCGACCAGGCGCTCGGTCT
>JAIOII010000944.1 GCA_019912685.1 Kofleriaceae bacterium | reverse complement strand
CGGCGCGTCGAGATGACCTGCTCGAGCAGATCCGCGCGCTTCCATTCGAGGATCGCGAGTACATCGAGGCCGCGCTCATGCGCGAGGCCTACGAGCAGGGTCGACGGACCGAGTCGTCCGAAGAGCTCGAAGAGATCACGCGGCGCGCGATGGACGCGCTCAGCGGTCGCAATCCCAGCTACTCGCGCGAAGACTCGGTCGCGCGTGCGCGCGCTGCTGTTGAAGCGATCCGATCCCGCAAGCCGTGAAGGATTTCCGTGTCGAAGCGGTCGCCCAGACCGAGTTCGAAGAGGCCCCTGTTGGTACGAGATGCAACGCGATGGTCTCGGCCTCGAGTTCGCTGCCGAGGTGGACCGCGTTCTGATGCGCGTCGCGCACGAGGAGAAGTTCGCGACTGCACCGATCGCCACGATCGAAGGCGGCGTCGTTCGCCGTGAGTTCGTCGACCGGTTTCCGTACGTGGTCGTGTTCGTCGAGACGAGCGATCAACGCAGGGTGATCATGATCCGCCGTGGCAGCTCGAATCCGATCCGATGGCGATCTCGCGTCTGATCATGCTTCGCAACTGGCTCCGCAAGCGACGCTTCCGGAGAGGCAACCAGCTGACGCGATTCCTCGTTCCCGACGTTCGGCGTGATGTCGAGATCGTGGACGACAGCGAGGTCGAGAGCGGCTTCGTCACTGCAAGGGTACGGACCTGGAACGTCCTCTATGTGGCTCGCGGATTCGCGACGGCGCCCGCCTTCGGCCCACCGAACCGTCTCGCGATCGACGCGCTCTGGCATTGGGACGGTGCTAGCTGGGGCGGCCCTGTTCCAGACGACGACCCGGGCAACGCGTAGCGCTACCACTCGCGCCAGGGTTCAGTGACGTCCTCATTCTCTGCGTTGAACCCGCGGAGGTGGCCCGTACGGATGATGAAGGTGCAGATCGTCTCGCGCTGGTCGGTCTCGATGAGCGTGCCGTCGCAACGCTCGTCGAGCTTGTTGAGCCGCAACACGGTCCCACGAACCAACTCAAGTGCGTCCTTCCGATCCGTGACGCTTCTCGTCGCCGTCGCGTGTTCGCTGAGGATTCTAGCGCACTCCTCGACGTCGGCCTCGTCGTACGCCGCTTCATCCGATTCCATGTAGTCGCGCATGTCCGCCAGACGCTGTTTCAGCATCTCAGCCGTCAACGCGTCCGGGAGCGAGCGCCCTCGAGCCGGACTGGGCGGGAGAACCCGCCGTCGGAACCTGGCGACATGACTGCAAGGTCGCATCGCGCTTGGGGTTGTCAGGTTCCGACGGGAGGGTTCAAGTCCCGTCCGCTCCGCCAGCTCCATGCATCGCAAGGTGCGTGGGGCTTCGAGTTTTCGGCGCCCGGATCTGACTGCACCAAGACTGCACCAAGCTCGGCGCTTCCGGCGTGATGAACGTGGCGCGCAGGTCGTGTGCACGCCGGTGTCGGAGCTCGAGTTGCGAGAGATCACGATCCCATCGCCTACCGCTTTCCTTCGATGGTCAGGGCGCTGGTCGCGCGGCCATGCGCGCGGCCAGCTCGGCGAGGGCGAGCTGCTGGCCCTCGGGGAGCGCGAGCTGGTGCGCGAGCTCGTCGGCGTAGGCGTCGGGGCGAGCGCGGTGGCCGGCGCTCGCT
>JAIOII010000096.1 GCA_019912685.1 Kofleriaceae bacterium | reverse complement strand
GGCGCTGGCGACGGAGCCTTGTCGCCGCACGCGACGACCGCGACGACCGCGAGGAGCATCAGGAGGAAGCGATTCATGGGGTGGGACAACGCTCTACCCCCACTTCCCTCTTGCATCCCGCCCGCTCCGGGACTAAAGTGGTCTTACCAGTTGGTAAGACCACTCATGACACTTTCGCCCGACAGTATCACGTCGCCCGGAAACGGGCATGGGACCGCGATCGAAAGCGTCCTCGAGACGCTCCTCGCGGACATCATGCGCGGCACCTATCCACCCGGCGCGCGGCTCCCCGCCGAACGCGAGCTCTCGAAGCTGCTCGGCGCCAGCCGTCCGACGCTGCGCGAGGCGCTCCGCCGCCTCGGCGAGTGGCAGCTCGTCGAGCCGCGCCGCGGCTCCGGCATCGTCGTGCGCGCGCTCGCCGACTGGTCGATCGAGGTCCTGCCCGCGTACCTGCGCTACGCGCGGCCGTCGCCGGCGATGCCGACGGCCGGCCGCCTGCTCCTCGACCTGCTCGCGCTCCGGCGCGTGATCATCCGCGACGTCGCCCAGCTGGTGACGCCGCGCCTCACCGGCGGCAGCGGCACGGTCGTCGCGCGCACGCAGGTGCAGCGTGCGTGGGCGGCGCGCCACCAGCCGGCGCAGTTCGTCCGCGAGGACTTCCTCGTCATGCGCGCGGTCGTCGAGGCCGCGGGCTTCCTGCCGGCGGTGTGGATGCTCAACCGCGTCGCCGGCGTGTACGTCGAGATCGCGGCGGCGGTCACCAACCAGGTCCGCGTACCCGACGACTACGTCGAGTCGTCCTTCGGCTACCTCGACGCGATCGACTCGGGCGACGGCGACAAGGCCGCCGAGCTGGTCACCGCGTACCTCGAGCGCCACGACGCCGCCCTCACCCGCGCGCTGGAGATGATCGCGTGACGCGGAGCCAGCCATGACCTACCAGCACAACGAGCTCACGCGCCGCGTGCTCGAGAGCCTCGTGCCCGTCATCTGCCCGCCGGAGGTGATGGAGCTCGGGATCGGCGCCGACATCGTCGATCACGTCGCGCTCACCATGTCGGCGGTGCCGCCGCTCTTCCGCCGCGGCCTCGTCCTCGGCCTGGCGAGCTACGACCTCGCCGCGCTGGCGTGGCTGCCCGGTCGCGGCCGCCGCGCGCACCAGCTGCCGCCCGAGCTCGCCGAGCGCTACTACGAGCGCTGGGAGCACGGGCTCACGCCGGTCGGGCACGAGCTCGCCAAGGCGATCGGCCAGCTGCTCAAGCTCGCCTGCTACGAGCACCCGGTCATGCAGGAGCGGCTCGGCTACCGGCCGCAGCAGTGGATCGAGGAGGTCAAGCGCCGGCGCCTGACCGTGTACGCCGACGACGTGCGCAAGGCCGAGGCCGCGATCCTCGCGCCCGACCCGCTGCGCCCGCCCATCGGTAACGCGAAGGAGCGAGTGTGATGGTGGCGCTGCCGAAGACCGCGATCCGGCAGGATCGCATCCCCGACCGCGTCTCGACGCGCGCGACGATCCACGGCGACACGGTCTACGACGCCGACGTCGTCATCGTCGGCTCGGGTGCCGGCGGCGCGACCCTCGCCGCCGAGCTCGCCGAGTGCGGCCTCGACGTCGTGATGATCGAGGAGGGCCGCTACTACACGACGCGCGACTTCACCGCCGACGCGTCGGGCATGATCCGCCAGCTCTACCGCGACGGCGGCGCGTCGATGGCGATCGGCGATCCGCCGGTGCTCTTCCAGGAAGGGCGCACGGTCGGCGGCTCGACGGTCGTGAACGGCGGCATGTCGTGGCGCACGCCCGAGCGGATCCTCGAGCGCTGGCGGCGCGAGGCCGGCATCGCGAACATCGAGATGCGCGACATGGAGGCGTACTTCGCCCGCGTCGAGAAGCGCATCAACGTGCGCCACCAGGATCCCGAGTCGATCGGCCACGACAACGCGCTCTTGAAGCAGGGCGCCGACGCCAAGGGCTGGCGCGTCATCCCCAACCTGCGCAACCAGGTGCACTGCCCGGGCTCGAACAACTGCGCGTTCGGCTGCCCGACGGGCGCCAAGCAATCGGCGCTCGTCAGCTACGTGCCGCGCGCGCTCCACTTCGGCGCGCGGCTGCTCTCGGACGTGAAGGTCGACAAGATCCTCATGCACGGCAAGCGCGCGATCGGCGTCTCGGGCCACGTCGTCGGCGAGGACGATCGCAAGAGCCACCGGGTGGTCGTGCGCGCCAAGCTCGTCGTGTCGGCGTGCGGCGCGATCCAGACGCCGGCGTTGCTCGCGCGCTCGGGCATCCGCACGCCGTCGGGCCGGCTGGGCAAGAACCTGTCGCTCCACCCCAACGTGAAGCTGGTCGCCACGTTCGACGAGCCGGTGCGCGGCTGGGAAGGCGTGCACCAGGCCTACCAGGTGCGCGAGTTCGAGGGCGAGGGCCTGCTCTTCGCGGCGGTGAACATCCCGCCCGGGGTGCTCGCGATGACGACGAACGGGCGCGGCGCCGAGCTCGGCCGGCTCATGGCCGACTACGACAAGATGGTCGTCGCCGGCATGCTGTGCGAGGACACGGCGACCGGGCGCGTCCGCTCGATCAACGGGCGGCCGCAGGCGTTCTACCAGCTCGCGCAGTTCGACGCCGAGAAGCTGATCCGCGGCGTCGCGCTCCTCTCCGAGCTCCTGTTCGCGGCGGGCGCGCGGTCGATCATCACGCCGTTCGCGCACGTGCCGGCGCTCGAGCGCCACGACGACACGCGTACGCTCTACGACCGCACGATCAAGCGCTCGCAGATGGAGGTGGTGACCGTCCACATGATGGGCACCGCCGCCATGGGCCGCGACCGCACGCGCGCGGTGACCGACGACCACGGCTTCGTGCACGACGCCGACCGGCTGATGGTGTGCGACGCGAGTCTGTTCCCGACGCCGATCGGGGTGAACCCGATGGAGACGATCATGGCGCTCGCGACCCGCGCCGCGGCGCACGTGCTCGACAACGTCTCGAGGTACCAATGACGACCATCGCCCTCGCCGCCCCGGCGGTGCTTGCCCTCGAGAAGCGCTCGAACGCCGAGCTCGAGGAGGTCTTCCTCCGCGGCGCGACGCCGGCGCTCTCGTCGATCGCCGGCTGGGAGTGGCGCGGGCTCAACACGCCGCCCTGGTTCCGCCTGCTCGGCATCAAGAAGTTCATCAAGGGCTTCTACAAGGACGCGAGCGGCCAGGTCTGGGGCTACAACTGCCCGGTCGAGCAGAACGGCCTCCGCGAGCCGTGGATCGCCAGGCCCGACGACGCCAACCCCCGGCGCTTCGGCTTCTACACGGTGTCGCCGGTCGACCCGACGGCGCGCGACAACCGCTACCTGCACGCGCTGCTCCTCGACTACGGCAAGGGCAAGAACCCTCGGCTCGATCCGAGCGCCGGCCTGCGCGACTACCTCGTCCAGGTCGACGCCAGGGACCCCGACGTCCTCCTCGGCAAGGCGTACTACGCGGCGGGGCCGCTGCGGCTCCCGACGTTCTCGTTCTTCATCCTCGAGCGGCATCGTCGGGCGCCCGACACCATCGTTCGTTGACGCCGGCGCTGACCGTCAAGCGCTGACCGTCAGGCGCTGACCAGGGCGTCGACCGTGTCCTCGATCTCGTCGAAGGTCGCCTGGGCCTCGGCCTCGGGGATCTCGAAGGCGTCGGCGATCTTGCCGAGGACGAGGAGCTCGTCGTCGTGCACCTCGAGGTCGCAGAGCACGGTCACGCACGCGAGGATGTAGGCCGTGCGCCGCGACTCGGCGTCGAGCTGCGCGGCGGCGTGCGCGAGGCGCGCCGCGAAGCCCTGCTCGGCGAGCAGGTCGGCGAGCTCGCCGAACGTGGACACGTAGAAGTCCTGGTCGAGGTCGGCGTGCAGCCAGGCCTGGAGGTTCGCCGTCAGGTTGCGGATCTCGTCGTCGGCGAGCTTGCCGTCGGCGGCCGCGGCGAGGAACGCCACCTCCAGCATCGTGTGCAGGCGCTGCGCCTCGGCGGCGATGCCGTCGGGAACGCGCTCACCCAGGATCCGCCGCTTGCTCTCGATCGTGACGCTCATGTGCCGCGACCATACACCGGCGCCGTGGTCAGCTGGCGGGCTTGACCTTCGAGCCGGTGGCGACCGGCACGCGCGAGACCTCCTGGAAGGAGAGCTCGACGTCGGCGGGGTCGTCGCCGGGGCTCACCCAGCGGCGGAGCACGATGATCTCGGCGCCGCCGCGGTAGACGGCGCGGAACTCGGCGCCGGCGCCGTCCTTCGCGCAGAAGAGCGTGGTGATGATGTCGTCGGCGTTGCCGGCGCCCGGCGCGCACGGCGCCGCGACGTCGCCGAGCGGGTAGCTCCGGGTCTGGCCGTGGTGATCGGTCACCTCGAGGAAGACCTGGGTCTTCGGCGTCGCCGACGCCGGGTCGTAGCCGGTGATGCCCCAGCCGAGGAGCGTCTGGGCGGTGATGACGGGGCCGGTCCCGGTGCCGGTGCCCTCGCCGTCACCTTCGCCCGGCGTCGTCGACGACTTCTTGCCGCCGCACGCCGCGAAGAGGGCGGCGGCGAGCCCGAACGTGACCATCCAGCGCATGGGATCTGTGTAGCGCGAACGCCCGGAGCGCTCAATCGGCGCAGGGGTCGCCCTCGTCCATGCCCTCGTCCATGCCCTCGTCGTAACCCTCGTCGTAACCCTCGTCGTAGCCCTCGTCGTAGCCCTCGCCGCCCCCGTACACGCCGCCGGTCTCGAGGATCGACATGTCGACGCCGTAGGCGATCGGCGCCGGGAAGTCCTGCGGCCCCGAGGCGACCCAGCTGTTGCGCCACGCCTTGTCGACGTAGAGCTTGGCGTCGTGGATGATCATGAGGTCGCGCAGGACGCCGGCGACCGTGCTCGTCGGCGCGCTCGACGCCTTGATCGCCGCGAAGCCCTTGGTGTCGAAGTCGACGGGCGTCGCCGCGTTGAGCTGACCGGTCGTGGTGATGCCCATGATCTGGAGCTCGCTGATGACGTCGTTCTCGACGCCGGCGCTGCCGAAGTCGAGCGTGAGCGAGCCGTCCTTCACCTGCTCGGGGAACCGCTCCTTCATGAAGACGAGGAGCGAATCCATCGTGATCGGCGCCTCGGTGACCGCGGGCAGCGTCGGCGCGGATGGCCCCGCGGCGCCGGCGGTGGTGGTGGACGGCTTGCTGCACGCGGCGCCCCCGGCGAGGAAGGCGATCGTCAGGACGAGAGCGAGGCGGTTCATTTCGGCGCATGGTAACAGCGTCTGTCGGCCGACACCCTGCGGTACGATGTCATCCGTGCCCCCTGCCCGGCTGATCGTCATCGACGGTCCCGACCTCGGCCGTGAGTTCGACGTCCCGTCGCGCGGCGGCGGCATCGGCCGCGGCGACGACAACGCCGCCCAGCTGAGCGATCCGGCGGTGTCGCGCTCGCATTGCTCGATCGAGCTGCGCGACGGCGCCCTCTGCCTCGTCGACGAGGGCAGCCGCAACAAGACCCTGGTGAACGGTCAGCTCGTCTCCGTGCACCGGCTCGAGGCCGGCGACGAGATCGTCGTCGGCAAGACGCGGCTGACGTACCTGCCCGCCGACGGCGTCGCCATGACCCGCCCCGCGGCGCCGGCGCGCGTGACCATGGAGATCGGGACGCGCGAGCTGATGTCGCTGGCCGGCGCGCCGGGCGAGCTGCGCGCGCGGCGGCACCTCTCGTCGCTCGCCGGGCTGGGCGAGCGCCTGCGGAGCGAGAT
>JAIOII010000943.1 GCA_019912685.1 Kofleriaceae bacterium | reverse complement strand
GATCGATCGTGCCCGAGGCGCTGACGTCGCCGAGGCCGACGCCGGCCTCCGACACGCGATAGACCGGCAGCGCGAGGCGCGCGCTCGTGCGCCGCGTGCCGAGCTGCACCGCCATCGCCAGCCCCTCGTAGTCGCGCGCCTCGCCGACGAGGTCGGCGCTGCCGGCGATCGCCGAGGTCGACGCGCGCAGCCACCAGCCCGGGCCGTGGTCGTGGTGCGCCGGCTTCTCGCCGACGTCGGGGATGTGGCAGTGCTGCGCCGCCGCGACGCGCGGCGCGAGCACCAGCGCCGCGGCGAGCGCGGCGGTCGCGATCAGGGCATGCCGCACGCGATCCATTCGCCGAGCTTCCGGCGCTCCTCGGCGGTGGGGAACGGCCCGTCCGGCGGCATCGAGTCGTTCTCGGCCGCGGGACCGTACGCGGTCGTCTCGTCGATGTGCTCGGACACCGCCTTGATGCCGAACAGCGTGTCGAAGTCGTGGAACGACGGCGCGCCCATGCGGTCCTCGCCCATCAGCTGGCTCGAGTGGCAGCGCGTGCAGTAGCCCTCCATGAACGGCTTGCCGAAGCTCTCGTACGTGAGCGTCGAGCCCTGCGGGCACACCGATTCGGTCGGCGGGCCGAAGAGCGGATCGCCGCCGCACGCCGCGACGAACGCGAACGCGAGCGCCAGATGCCTCATTGCCACCTCCACTGCATGTCACCGTAGAGCTCGACGCGGACGGAGATCGTCATGTCGGTCGGCCCGCTGTTGCGCAGGAGCAGCCACCAGTCGCCCTGCGCCGACGGCACGAAGCTGTAGTCGGCGACCATGCGGTTGTACTCCTCGTACACCGTCTGCGTGCCGCCCCCCGCGTGCCCGTGGATGTTCCAGTCGAGCTCGGCGGCGGGCGCCTCGAGGTGGATGATGGCCAGGTCGGACGGGCCGCCGGTCATGATGCCCTCGACGAGCTCGCCCGGCACGAGCGTCTGGTTCTCCATGATCACCTGGCGCGGCGCGGCGTCGATCGCCGGCATGCCATCGGTGTCGCCCGCCGCGTCGGGCCCCTGATCGTTGCCGTCGTCGCCGCACGCGGCGAGCGCGACGGCGGCGGCGGCGGCGAAACCGACGATCGTCCGGTTCATGGCGAGCCTCCCGGGTCGAGGGTGAGCCCGGGCGGGATGAGCTCGCAGGGGAGCTGTCCGGTCGGCGGACGGGCGAGGTCGGTCGGTCGGTCGAGGCACGCGCCGAGCGCGGTCGGCGCCGCGTCGACGCCCGCGTCGAGCTCGGCGTCTTCCGGCGCGTCGATCGGCGCGCTGTCGTTGTCGCCGCAGGCCGCGGCGAGCGCCGCGGCGACGGCGAAGGAGAGGAAGCGCTTCATGGGGTCATCCGGGTCAGTACTTGACCCAGATCTCCTGCGACGCGGTGAGGTCGCTGTTCAGCACGCTGACGCCCGGCGTGGCGCCGATGAGCGTCATCGTGTTGGCGTTCGGGCTGTAGGCCTCGGCGCCGCGCCAGACGATCTGCGCCTCGCCGAAGTACGTGGGCAGATCCGCGGCCGCCACCGTGGCGCTCAGCGTGAACTTGTTCCAGCCCGAGACGCGCGCGGGCACGACCGTCAGCGACGGCGCTGGATCACCCTCCTCGCCGGGGAGCGCCGCCCAGTCGTGGGTCGAGACGGTGCCGTCCATCGCGCGGCACGTCTGGTAGACACGGAAGTAGAGCCTGGTGAACGGGACGTCGCCGACGCGCGCGCGCAGCGTGAGCTCGTAGTACCCGTAGTCCGAATCGAGCACGTCCTCGACCGGCTTCGTCCACGTGACCGCGGTGACGGCGGCCGCCGTGCCCTCGATGGCCGGCTTGAAGGTCTCGCTGGGCAGCGCGCGGACGCTCGAGACGCCCGCGGGGAGGACCACGCGCACGCTGATCGTGTCGGCGCCGTCGCAGCCGTGGCCGACGCTGAGCGTGATCTTCTGGCTCTTGGTGGCCTGCGCCGGGCCGCTCGAGATGGAGACGTGAGCGCTGGCGACGCCAGCGGTGACGATGAGGAATGCCGCGGCCAGGGCCGCGCGCACGAGGTTCGTTCGCATCGAATGCTCCGAGAAAAGCGTTGGTTCTAGGTGAGGAAGTCGCGGCTCGCGCCGCGCCCCTAGAACGGCGGCTTCTCGGGCGGGATCGTGCGGTCTTCGAACGAGAGCTCCGGCTCGGCGGCCGGCACCGTCACCGGGCGAGCGACGTCGACGACCGGCGCGGCGGCCGGCAGGTCGGCGACGAGCAGCACGGGGGAGACCAGGGTCACCTTGCCGGAGTCGCAGCGGCGCATCGTCGGCGACGCCGGCCCCTTGCCGTCGTGGTCGTGGCACTCGCACTTGTCGGGATCAGGGCAGCAGCACGCCACGTCGCGCTCGATGCCCGCCGCCGCCCACGCCGCCACGGGCTGCACCAGCAGCGCCAGGGCGGCGACGAGCGGGAGGAGCAGGCGCACGACGGGCACGACCTCTCATGGATACCCCCCACTCCGCAACCCGTCAATTCTCAAGGACAGGCCGGGATGTCGCGGCCGTGGACAACCGCTGACAGGGTGTCGAACCGGTGCTGCATCGTCCGCTTCATGTCGTCGACGTTGCCGCCGAGCGCGGTCAGGTGCTCGATGAGCTCGAGCTCCGTGCGGTCGGGCACGTCGGTCGCGAGCACGATGACCGAGCCCTCGAGGTTCGAGATGAAGTCGCTGCCGTAGACCTTCTGATAGCGAATGATCGCGAGCTCCGGCGCCTCGACGACGCCCTCGATCGTCCCGTACCGCCAGAGCTCGTCCCAGGCGACGTTCACGATGTCGTCGACCTCGTAGTGCATCTGGAAGCCGAACTCGTACTCGGGCTCGACGCCGACGGTCGCCAGGTGACGCGAGGTGTCGCAATCGGCCACCACGTGCTCGGGGTCCTTCGTCGCCGCCCACACCAGGACCGGCGCCACCTGGATGAAGCCGCGGCCGTGCACCCACTTGTGCTCGCCGTCACTCGACACGAGCATGAGCTCCTCGGAGGCGGGACCGCCGGGCGGCACGGGCGCCGCGTTGTCCTCGAGCGGCTCGAGGCCGGGCGGGAAGTGCGTCGAGACGTTGTCCTGGCAAGCCGCGGCAACGATCGAGCCACAAACGATCGCGCATCGCCGGCCCCACGTCATGGCGTCGACCATTCTAACCGCCGCGCGGTTGGCCGTGTGCAAAGATACGGTGGTCATGCGCGAGGCGCGGCGGGACGAGCCCACCGAGCAGTTCGGACCGTACCTGCTGTACGAGTGTCTGGGCCGCGGAGGCATGGCCACGGTGCACCGCGCCAAGAAGCAAGGCATCGAGGGCTTCGAGCGCCCGGTCGCGCTCAAGCGCATGCTGCCGTGGCTCTCGGCCGACGCCGACTTCGTGAAGTCGTTCGTGCGCGAGGCGCGGCTGGCGGCCCAGCTCCGCCACACCAACATCGCGCAGGTCTACGACCTCGGGAAGGTCGACGGCGCCTACTACATCGCGATGGAGCTCGTCGCCGGCCGCGACCTGCGCGAGATCCTGCGCCAGGCGCACCACGTGTGCGGTCCGCCGCCGGTGAGCGTCGCCATCAACCTGCTCTTCCAGGTGTGCGACGCGCTCGACTACGCGCACACGTTCAAGGACGAGCAGGGCCGGCCGCTCGGCCTCGTCCACCGCGACATCTCGCCGGCCAACATCATCGTCGGCGAGGACGGCATCGCGAAGATCGTCGATTTCGGCGTCGCCAAGGGCACGACCAACACGCTCGCGACGCAGAGCGGGATGCTGAAGGGCAAGTTCAGCTACATGGCGCCCGAGATGCTGAACGGGCAGGTCGACGCGCGCAGCGACCTGTTCGCGGTCGGCATCGTCGCGTGGGAGATGCTGACGGCCAGGCCGCTCTTCTCGGGCGGCGACGACATGGAGGTGCTGCAGCGGATCGCGACGTGGGATCCGCCGCCGCCGTCGAGCGTGAACGGCGCCGTGCCGCGCGACCTCGACGCGTGGCTGGCGATGGCGCTCAACAAGGATCCGCGCAAGCGCTTCCAGTCGGCGGCGCAGATGCGCGCCGGCCTCGAGCTCGTCGCGCGCACGCCGCAGCTGCGCGCGAGCGCGCCCGACGTCGCCGGCTGGGTCGCGTGGGGGATGGCGCAGAAG
>JAIOII010000942.1 GCA_019912685.1 Kofleriaceae bacterium | reverse complement strand
GAGGATGCACTCCGGCGACTGCTCGAAGTTCACGAAGTCGTATCCGAAGGAGACGACCTGGATGTTCGGGTGCGCGGCGAAGACCTCGTCGAGCATCGCGCGCAGGTTCGCGCTGTTGTCCGCCGCGCAGGCGGCGCCGTTGCCGGAGGCGTAGTGGCCGAAGACGTCGTTGCCCGTGATCGATAGCCAGACGTACTCCGCGTCCGGGTTCGCGGCGACGGCGCCGGCGAACACGCCCGGAAACGTGTTCGCCCAGACCTCCGCCGTCGAGCCGGGGACGGCGTGGTTCGCGACCGTGACCTCCGGGTGGCCCCGGGCGACGAAGACGGCGGCGAGCTCGTCGTAGGCGAAGGCGCCCCAACTGTCGCCGAAGGCGACGACCTTCGCGGCCCGCGCCTCCCCCGCGGCGAGGAGCGCGAGGGCGGCGAGGGCGGGCTTCATCCGTGGGCCAGACGGCGCGCGCGCGCCCGGAAGAAGGCGACGAGCGCGTCGATGTACGGCCTGTCGGTGCGCACCTCGACGACGTCGACGTTCATGCGGCGGAGGGCGGCGTCGCGCGCCTCGCGCTTCTCGTCGAGCCGGCGCCGGTAGTCGCGGACGGTGAACCCGCTCGCGTCGAACTCGAGCACCTCGCCGCTCTCGAAGTCCTCGACGGTGACCAGGCCGACGTCGGGCAGGGTCAGCTCGGCCGGGTCCGACACGACCACGGGCACGAGCTCGTGGCGCTGGGCGGCGACGCGCATCGCGCGCTCCCAGCCGTCGGAGAGGAAGTCGCTCACGAAGAAGACGACCGAGCGGCGGCGCGCGATCTTGCCGAGGAAGTCGAGGCCGGCCTCGAGGTCGGTGCCCCGCGACTGGGGCTCGAACGCGAGGATCTCGCCGATCACGCGCAGGACGTGGCGCTTGCCCTTCTTGGGCGGGACGTAGAGCTCGACCTTGTCGGTGAGGAGGTAGAGGCCGACGCGGTCGTTGTTCTTGATCGCCGAGAACGCGACCACCGCGGCCAGCTCGGCGGCGATCTGCCGCTTCGACGCCGACACCGTGCCGAAGAACATCGACGCGCTCATGTCGATGACGAGGTTGACCGTGCGGTCGCGCTCCTCGACGAACTGCTTCACGTGGGCGACGTTCATGCGCGCCGACACGTTCCAGTCGATCGAGCGCACGTCGTCGCCCGGGTAGTACTGGCGGACGTCGCTGAAGATGAGGCCGCGCCCCTTGAACACCGAGTGGTACTGCCCCGCGAGCTTCTCGTCGACGAGCCGGCGCGCGACGATCTCGATCTTCTTCGCCTTGCGGAACAGTTCGCTCGCTGCGATGCGCATGGGCTACGGGACGGGGATGTGCTCGAAGACGCGGCGGATGACGTCCTCCGACGTGATCTCCTCGGCCTCGGCCTCGTACGTCACGACGACGCGGTGGCGCAGGACGTCGTGCGCGATCGCCTTGATGTCGTCGGGCGTGACGTACGGCCGGTGGCGCAGGAAGGCGTGGGCGCGGGCCGCGATGGCGAGGCACAGGGTCGCGCGCGGCGACGCCCCGTACTCGACGAGCGGCGCGAGCTCGTGCAGGCCGTAGGCGCGCGGATCGCGCGTCGCGTGGACGAGGTGGACGATGTAGTCGCGGACCTTGTCGTCGATGTACACGTGGCCGACCACGCGGCGCGCCGCCTTGATGTGGTCGACCGTGCAGACCTCGCGCGCGACCGGCACCTCGGGCGCGCTCATGAGGTCGAGCATCGCGCGCTCCTCGGTCGCCGTCGGGTACGTGACCTTGATGAGGAGCATGAAGCGGTCGAGCTGGGCCTCGGGGAGCGGGAACGTGCCCTCCTGCTCGATCGGGTTCTGCGTGGCGAGGACGAGGAACGGATCGGGCAGGCGGTGCGTCGAGTCGCCGATCGTCACCTGCCGCTCCTGCATGGCCTCGAGCAGGGCCGACTGCACCTTGGCGGGCGCGCGGTTGATCTCGTCGGCGAGCACGAGGTTGGCGAACAGCGGGCCCTTCTTCTGGGTGAAGGTCGCCGTCTGCATGTTGTAGATCGTCGTGCCCGTGATGTCGGCGGGGAGGAGATCGGGCGTGAACTGGATGCGCATGAACGACGAGTTGATCGTCTGCGCCAGCGTCTTCACGGTCAGCGTCTTGGCCAGGCCGGGCACGCCCTCGATGAGGCAGTGGCCATTCGCCAGGAGCCCGATCAGGATGCGCTCGATCATCTCGGTCTGGCCGATGACGACCTTCCCGACCTCCGCCGTCACCTGATCGACGAACGCGCTCTCCCGCTCGACCATGGCCCCGAGCTCGCGCAGCGCGCCGTCCAGGACGGCGGGCCCGGCCGGTTCGGCGCCGGGGTCGGCGCCAGGGGCAGCGGTGACAGGCGGCGCCGCGACCGGCGGCGCAGGATCGACCAGCGTGTCCATGTAGACACGACGATGTCACGGATCCCGGAAGGGTGCACCCCAAGGGTGTAACCTCCCCGTCATGTCCGACACGGACCCCAAGGAGGAGCCCTCGCAGGCGCTCCATCCCGTCGATTTCGCCACCCACATCCTCTCCCTGGCGTCCTCGGCACACGTCGCGCTCGGCAGGGTGCCGGCGCCGTCGGGCGAGACCCAGGCGCCGGACCTCGAGACCGCGCGCTACCTCATCGACGTCCTCGGCATGCTCGAGGGGAAGACCAGGGGCAACCTCGACGACGCCGAGGAGAAGCTCCTGCAGAGCCTGATCTACGACCTGCGCGTCGCGTTCGTCGACGCGACCGCGGCGCTGCGGAAGAAGCCCTGATCGCGATGCGCGCCGCTGCGGGACTCGCCCTCGTGCTCGCGGTCGTCGCGGCCGGATCGTTCATCGAGCTGGTGCAGGACGCGCGCAGCGCGGTCGTCTCGATCCGCGCCGCGACGCCGGTGAAGAGCGGGCCGGCGGCGATGTTCCCGGGGGCGCCGCCGGCGTCGAGCGACGTCGCGCTCGGGACGGGGTTCCTCGTCGAGGTCGGCGGGACCCACGTGCTCACGAACGATCACGTGATCGCCGACGTCGACCAGCTCTCGATCGTGCTCGTCGACGGCAGCGAGCACGAGGTGCGCGTCGTCGGCCGCGACGCGCGCCTCGACCTCGCGTTGCTCGCCGTCGACGCGCCGCGGCTGTCGACCCTGCACCTGGGCGACTCCGACGAGGTCGAGGTCGGCGAGTGGGTCGTGGCGCTCGGCAATCCCTTCGGCGACGAGGTCACGGCGTCGGCCGGCATCGTCTCGGCGACCGGGCGTGACGCCGCCGGCTCGATGCTCGCCGGCACCGCGCTCGGCTTCCGCAGCTACCTGCAGGTCGACGCGCGCGTCCACCGCGGCAACTCCGGCGGCCCCGTGGTGTCGACCGCGGGAGAGGTGATCGGCGTCGCCGTCGCGACGAGCGACCGCCCCGGCGAGCTCGCGTTCGTGATCCCGTCGAACCGCGTGCGCGACGCGCTGCCCCAGCTGAAGCAGTACGGCCGCGTGCAGCGCTCGTGGGCCGGGCTCTGGGGACGCCCGGTCACGCGCGACGTCGCCGAGCAGCTCGGGCTGCCGAAGATCGCCGGCGCGCTCGTCACGCGCACCGAGCCCGACTCCCCGGCGTCGCGGGCGGGCGTGCGCCCGGGCGACGTGGTGCAGACGTGGAACGACCGCCCGGTCGACCACCGCACCCTGCCCGTCCTCATCTCCAGCGCGCCCGCGGGCAAGCCCGTGAAGCTCACCGTGTGGCGCGACCGCGCCGCGGTCGAGCTGAACCTCGTCCCCGAGCCGATGCCCGAGTAGGCGCGCGCGGCGCGGCGCCGGCTGGCACGCGTGATGCTCGTGTTGCGGGCTCGAAGAGGAGACCGCCATGAAGCGCATCGTCAAATGGCTCGTCGCGGGCGCGGGGATCGCGCTCGCCTCCTACGGTTCGTACGCCGCCGTCACCTGGCTCCGTTACGGGCACCCTCGCCGCGCCCGCGGCGACGCGCACGATGCGCTGCTCGACGAGCTCATGCGCGACCACGACGTCTGCGAGCGCCACGAGGTCGCGGTGGCCGCGCCGCCGGCCGTCACGCTGGCGGCCGCGAAGGAGATGAAGCTCGACGACTCGCGCATCATTCGCGCGATCTTCCGGGCACGCGAGCTCATCTTGCGCGGCGCGAGCGCGACCGGGACCTCCCGGGGCTTCGTCGAGGACATGCAGGCGATCGGCTGGGGCGTGCTCGCCGAGGTCCCGGGACGCGAGCTCGTGATGGGCGGCGTCACCAGGCCGTGGGAGGCGAACCCGGTGTTCCGCGCGCTGCCGCCCGAGCAGTTCATGGCGTTCGCCGAGCCGGACCACGTGAAGATCGCGTTCACGCTGCGCGTCGACCCGACGCCCGACGGCGGCTCGATCTTCCGCACCGAGACGCGCGCGGTGGCGACCGACGCGGGAGCGCGCAAGAAGTTCCGGCTGTACTGGTCGCTGCTCTCGCCCGGCATCCTCCTCATCCGGCGGGCGATGTTGCCGCCGCTCGCCGCCGCCGCCGAGCGCGCGTGGCGGGTCGAGGGCGACGACCTGCTCGCCGGCGACGCGGGCGCGACGCTGACGCATGCGATCACGATCGACGCGCCGCCGAAGGACGTCTGGCCGTGGCTCGTCCAGATGGGCGGCCAGCGCGCCGGCTGGTACAGCTGGGACCTCCTCGACAACGGCGGCAAGCGCAGTGCCGATCGCATCATCCCCGCGCTCCAGCACCTCGAGCTCGGCGACGTCTTGCCCGCCCGCCCGACCGGCGCGGAGGGTTTCAAGGTGCTGCGCATCATCCCCGAGCGTGCGCTGGTGCTCGAGAGCCTGACGCCGAGCTGGAAGGGCACCTGGGCCTTCGTCCTCGAGCCGATGGGGCCGGACCAGACCCGGCTGGTCACGCGCTACCGCGCCGCCTACCCGCCGAGCGCGCGCATGGCGCTCCTGGTGCCGGTGCTCACCACGGTGCACGCGTTCATGGAGAAGAAGCAGCTCCGCACGATCAAGCACCACGCCGAGCACCGCCACATGAACTGACGCGCCGGAGCTACGCGGCGGCGACGCGACGCATCGCGCCGACGATGTCGCGCACGCCGCTCCCACGCGGCAGGCACGCCACGACGCCGTCGAACACCGGCACCTCGTACGCCTCCGCGCCCACGAGCACCAGCGGCAAGCTCGCGCGCCGGGCCAGCGCCGCCACCGCGACGAGCGCGGCCAGCGGACGATCCGCGTCCCACGACGACAGATCGACCAGCGAATACTCCGGGCGCGCGTGCGCGTGCTCGTAGAGCCACGTCAAGTCGGCGTCGTTCGCCGCCACCCACGCCGGGTGCCCGTGCAAGCGCAGCTCGTTGGCGCGTGCCGCCTGCCCGGCCACCGGCGCGAGGACCAGGGTGGCGACCGGGAGATCGTAGATCGGCGCGCGCATGACGGGCTCCGAGCTGAGGCGATAAGCAAGGCGCATACCCTCCCGGAGCATACGCAAAGGTTGATTCTCGCGCCGCGCGATGTGCGCCTTCGCTCGGCGCGTCGTGCGCTGTCACGACGCGGTCAGCTCACCGGCTGGAGCCACCGCGCGTCGACCGTCTTCTCGCCCACCGACGAGAACACGACGACCACACGCCGCTGGAAGCCGGCGCCGCGCGACGCGACGACCTTGCCGGGCCCGAACGCGGCGTGGCGCACGGTGGCGCCGGGCGAGAACGGATCGACGTCGACGCCGTCGGCGTCGTACGAGACGTCGGCGTGCACGTCGACGGCGGGGACCTCGTCGCCGTCCCAGGTCCGCTGATCGAGCTCGTCGCGCAGCGGTCGCCGCACCCGCGGGGGCCGTGCGGCCATGGCCGGCGGACCACTCCACGGCGCCCGCCGCGTCGCGGACGGCGGCACGGTGAAGCAGAGGGCGGGCACGTCGTCGAGGAACCGCGACGGCACCTGCTGCTTGACGTCGCCCCACACGCGCCGCACGCGCGCGCTCGACAGGTACAGCTTCTTGCGCGCGCGCGTCAGCGCGACGTACGCCAGCCGCCGCTCCTCCTCGAGCGCCGCGTCCTCGTCGACCCCGTCACGGGGCCGCAGCGACGGGAAGAGCCCGTCCTCCATGCCGCACAGGAACACGACGTCGAACTCGAGGCCCTTCGCCATGTGGATCGTCATGAGCGTGATCGTCTCGCCGCGGCCGTCCTTCTCGTCGGCGGCGCCGGTGAGCGCGATGCGCTCGAGCAGCTCCGCGAGGGTCCCGGCCTCGCCTTGCTCCTCCTCGTAATCGGACGCGACGTTGACCAGCTCGGCGAGGTTGCGCATGCGGTCCTCGCCGTCGTCCTCGTCGTCGAGCCAGGCGCGGTAACCGCTCCGCTCGACGACCTGGATCGTCAGCTCGGCGAGCGACGCCCCGCCCGCCTGCACCGCGACGAGCCCGTCCACGAGCTCGACGAACTGCGTGAGCTTCTTGCGCGCCGCCGCCGTCAGCGGACCGCCGCCGCGGGCGACGTCGCGCGCCGCCGTCAAGAGCCCCTCACCGCGCGACGCCGCGTACTGCCGCAGCTTGTCGACCGACGCCTCGCCGATGCCGCGCGGCGGCACGTTCACCACGCGCGCGAACGCGCTGTCGGCGTCGGGGTTGGCGAGGAGCCGCAGGTAGCCGATGACGTCCTTCACCTCCTTGCGCTCGAAGAAGGCCTGGCCGCCGACGATGCGCGGCTCGAACCGGTACCGCCGGAGCTGCGTCTCGAGCTCGCGGCTCTGCGCGTTGGTGCGGTAGAGGATGCACGCGTCGCCCGGCGAGAACGCGCCGTCGTCGACGAGCCCGCGCAGCGTGCGCGCCACCCAGTCGGCCTCGCCGCGGTCGTCGCCGGCCTGGTGGTAGTCGATGCCGTCGCCGCCGCCCTGCTCCGTCCACAGCGCCTTGCCGCGACGGTCGAGGTTCTTGCTGATGACGGCGTTGGCGGCGTCGAGGATCACGCTCGTCGAGCGGTAGTTCTGCTCGAGCTTGATCTCGCGCACGTCGGGGAAGTCGCGATCGAAGTCGAGCAGGTTGCGGGGCTCGGCGCCGCGCCACGCGTAGATCGACTGGTCGTCGTCTCCGACCACGGTGAGGTTGCGCGTCGCCTCGCTCAGCTCGCGCACCAGCTCGTACTGCACGAGGTTGGTGTCCTGGAACTCGTCGACGAGCACGTGGCGGAAGCGCGTCTTCAGGTGCGGGCCGGCCTCGGGATGGCGGCACAGCTCGAGGACCTTGACGATGAGATCCCCGAAATCGAGCGCCTTCTCGCGCGCGAGCTGCGCCGCGTACGCCGGGGCGATCAGCTTCATGACGTCGTCGAGCGGGAGCCCGGTCTGGATCGCGGCCGGATCGAGCCCGCGGTTCTTGGCGTAGTCGAGGCGCGACGAGATCGAGCGCGGCGACACCTCGTCGGCCAGGTTGTGCGCCTTGAGCAGCGCCTTCAGCGTCTTCTGCTGGTCGTCGTCGTCGAAGATGAGGAAGTCCGGCGACAGGCCGATCATGTCGCCGTAGCGCCGCAGGATGCGCGCGCACGTCGAGTGGAACGTGCCGATCCACATCTGCTTGACCCGGTCGCCGAGCAGCTCGAACAGGCGGTGGCGCATCTCGCCCGCCGCCTTGTTCGTGAACGTGACCGCCAGGATCTCCCAGGGCGCCACGCCGCGCCCCACGAGGTCGGCGATGCGGTGCACGAGCACCCGCGTCTTCCCCGTTCCCGCACCCGCCAGAACGAGCAACGGGCCGTCACCGTACTCGACGGCGGCCCGTTGCTCGGGATTCAGCGGGGCACCCATGGGCGCCCCATATCTAGCACTCTAGAACGACAGCCGCGCGCCGAACTGCACCGTCAGCGGAGCGTACCGCGCCGTGGTGTTGCCGTAGTTCGGGTTGCGCCGGATCGGCGACGAGGTCTCGCGACCGGTCTGGAGGTCGTTCTCCTTGGCGAAGATCAGATCCTCGTACGTGCCGCCGACGATCGGGTTCGAGGCCGACTGGACGCTGTACGCATCCGACACGCCCGCGATGCCCTGGTCGTTGAACACGTTGAAGATGTCGCCGTAGACCTCGAGCTCCATGTTGCCCTTCAGCTTGCGCGCGTAGCCGACGTGCACGTCGAGGCCGGTCTCGAACTGCGTGCGGCCGATGGTGCCGCGCGGCAGGAGGAACGACTCGTTCGGGCCGTACAGCCAGTGACGCGCGAGCGCCTGGCGCGGCTCGCCCGACAGCGCGCGGAGACGCGCGCCGGTGGTGAGCGTGCCGGCCTGCTTGAGGTCGAACTGGTAGTAACCGTCGAGCTTGATGTAGTGCGGCTTGTCCTGCGGCAGCGAGCCGTACCGGTTCGCCATCAGCTCGATGAGGTCGTACTGCGACGAGATGTTCGGGTCGACCTGACCGTTGTCGTACGAGATGAGCCCCGGGAAGTTACCCTTGGTCTTGGAGTACGTGTAGCTGCCCTGCATGTAGAGGGCCTTCGAGAAGCGGCGCGTCACCGTGAACTGCAGCGCGTGGTAGTCGCGCTTGGGCGCGTCGAACTTGCGGATGCCGCGGAACTGACGCAGCAGCGTCTCCAGGCGCGCGCGCTGCGCAGGATCATCCTCCGCCTCGATGCGCGACATGAGGTCGGCTTCCGCGTCCTCGCCCCACTCGCCGGGGTTGGCGATCACGTACGTGGCCGCGCCGTCGGTCGACACGTCCTCGATCACGCGGCCGAGGCCGCGGTTCTGGTACGCGATGCCGAGCTTGAGGTCCTCGGCGAGCTCGTACTCGACGCCGAGGATCCGCTCGTCCATGTACTGCGGCTTGATGCCCGGCGCCACCAGCGTGCCGTTGATGCCGATGATGTCGGAGGCGCCGCCGGTCCCCGTGCAGCCGTTGCCGCTCGGGCTGCCGTAGCCCGGGACCATGTCACCGCACTGGTCGTAGTCGTAGACCTGCCGGTAGAACACCTCACCCGCGAACGAACGCGAGTTGATGTTCATGGGGATCGACTCGTAGAAGCGGCCCCAGTGGCCGTAGATCTTCGAGCGGCCTTCCTTCGTCCAGTCGTAGAGCAGACCGAGGCGCGGCGCCCACATGTTGGTCATCGACATCGCGTTCTTGCCGAACGGCTGGTTCGTCGAGATGTCGATGTCGTCGCGCAGGTACTCGGCGTAGCGGAGGCGCTGCTCCTCGTAGCGGAGGCCGGCGTTGAACGTCAGGTTCGGGCGGATCTGCCACGAATCCCGGACGTAGGCCGACCAGTTGACGGTCTGGCCCTGCACCTGCGAACCCTCGCCGGTCTGCCCGATGTAGCGGCAGGGCTGCTGGACCGGCTGCATCGCGCCGGCCGGGGTGTGCGGGCACACCTCGTCGAACTTGGGATCGTCGGTCATCACCGGCGCGACCTGCACGAAGCGGTTCGTGTAGATCTGCGACCGGTCCTGGAAGTTCTGGAAGAAGACGCCGCCGGTGTAGGTGCGCGGCTCCGAGAGGCGGTTGTCGTCGACGTCGACGCCGGCCTTGATCTCGTGGCTGCCCATCGCCTTCACGCGCTGCGTGAGCGCCAGCTTCGCCGAGTAGCGGTTGTCGCGGTCGTCGATGACGGAGCCGAGACCGCCGACCGAGTAGCCGTGGCCGACGAGGTCGGGGCAGTTCTCGATGAGCGGGTAGAGATCACCCGCCGCGTTGTCGGTGCAGCCCGCCTTCGTCGACGCGTCCTCGTAACCCAGATCCGACCAGACGCCGAGGTTGCCGAAGATCAGATCCTCGTACGGGGTGACCCCGGCCGCGGCGACCCGCGGCGTCACCGTGGTCGAATCGCGGTGCCAGCCGATGACGGCCTCGACCTCGGTCTTGTTGTCGTTGAACTTCGACGTCCACTTGGCCGCGACGTCCGTCGTCGCGCCGCTGATCGTGTAGTCACCCGACTGGGGGAGACCGTAGAGCTGCTTGGCCACGCGGCGGCCGGGCGCCGCGTTGAAGCTCAGCTGGCCCTGGTGCTCGGGGCGAACCGCGTAGTTCAGCTTGCCGAGCATGTACGCGCCGATCGACGTGTCGTACAGGTTGCGGCGACCGAGCTCCTCGTACAGCGTGAAGCCGGTGTCGGGATCGACGTCGGCCGTGCCGTCGGCGAAGCCGCCGCTCGCGACCGACCGCGGGTCACACGCCGAGAGCTCGCCGGACGGCAGCTGCTGCTGGCAGTCCATGCGGCGCTTGGTCGAGCGCGTGATCTTCGTGCGGTTGGCGGTCGGCGCGACGCCGAGGGCGAACCAGAGCTTGTCCTTCACGATCGGTCCGGCCAGGACGAAGCCGGCGTCGGCCGAGTAGTCGAGGTTGCCGATCGTGTCGATCGACGCGCCCTCGAACGGGGTGAACTCGCGCTCGGCGACCAGGAGGCCCGGACGCACCGAGGCGAAGACCTCGCCCTTGAGCGTGTTGTCGCCGGTGATGGTGACGACGTTGACGACGGCGCCCGTCGCGCGGCCGTACTCGGCGTTGTAGCCGCCGGTGATGACCTCGATCTCCTCGATGAAGTTGTTGATCACCGGAGAGCCCGACGTGCCGTAACGCAGGCCGGTCGTGTTGACGCCGTCGACGTAGTACTGGTTCTCGAGCGAGGTCGAGCCCGAGAACGCGACGCCGAGGCCGTCACCCTGCGAGCCGGCGGCCGCGCCGAGCGTCGACTCGAACGTGCGGCCCGGCACCGGGATGTTCTTCGTGTACTCCTGATCGATCGTGATGCCCTGCGAGGTCGACGTCGGGTCGATCGCCGGGGGCTTGTCCTCGATGACGATGGTCTCGGCGACCGCCGCCTGCGTGTTGATCTTCTGGAAGACCGGCGTGGTCTTGTCGACGCCGACGTTGATGTTCTTGCGCTCGATCGTCGTGTCGCCGAAGAAGAACGTCACCAGGTAGTCGCCCGGCATGAGGCCGGTGATGCGGTAGCTACCATCGTCCTCGGTGATCGCGGTCTGCGAGACCTGACCCGAGGTGACGACGATGGTGACGCCGGCGAGGGCGTCGCCGGTCGAGGTGTCGGTGACGACGCCCTGGATCGAACCCGTGGTGCCCTGCGCGTGCGCGGGCGGAGCGGTGAGCGCCAGCCCGAGCAAGGAGCCCGTGCCGAGGACCGCGGAGAGGAGCAGCTTGGAGGTGCGCGTGATGGACATGGTGTGCTCCTCAGTTCGCCGTGGTGAACGTCAGCGTCTCGGCCTGTGGCATGGCCTTGCCGAACGTGTCGGTGAGGTTGTCGACGGTGACGGTGTACTCCGTGGCGGCGTCGAACGAGGCCGGCGTGCACGGCGGCGTCGCGCTGGTGCACCAGCTCGCGGTGAGGCTCTTGGCGTTGGCCGCCACGGTCACCACCATGTTCGGCAGCGCGGGGCTGATGGTGATCGCGCCGGCGGCCATGGCGCTCGCGGGGTCGATCGGCGTGTTGAAGTAGACCGAGACCGAGGCCGGCGAGCGGCTCACGGCGGCGGTGCCCTGCTCGGGCACGGTCGCCGAGAAGCGCAGGCGCTGGGTCTTGAACGAGAAGGCGCTGACATCGCCCGGCGTGCAGTCCTGCGTGATGTCGCCGCCCAGCGGGGCGCAGGGCGCGAAGCCGTGCTTGTCGGTGACGTCGGGCGCGAACGCCAGCTGGCAGTCGCTGTTCGTCGGCATGAGGCCGTCGTTCGCCGGCTGGAGGACGAGCGCCGGGCCGAGCGAGCCTTCCGGCGTCCCGCCGGCGGGGACGAGCTGGTTGCCGGCGGGCTGCCAGAACGAGAGCTCGTAGTTGAGCGGGACGTCGGTGCCGTCGCAGATGATGCGGACCTGGCCGGCGATCATGCGCGAGTCGTCGGCGGAGCCGTTCTCGTCCTCGTCGGCGACGCCGCACGGACGGCCGTTCTCGAGGCAGACGGCGTGGGTGCCGCTGCAGAGCTCGTCGAGGAGGTCGTCGGCGGCGGCGCAGTCGGCGATGTCGTCGGGCGTGGCGCCGAGCGGGACGCGCGAGAAGCCGCCGGGGACGACGCACGACTCGGTGTCCGAGAGCGTGCGCGAGCGGCAGGCGATCTCCTCGAGCGCGTTGCCGACGAGGAGCTCGTCGAACACCACGCGGAGCGTCTGCTGATCGGGCGACGCCTCCTGCGTGTTCGGCTTGGTGCGCGCCTCGGGCACGAGGTCGTGGGTACCGAAGCCGAGGACCGACGCGACGGTCAGCGAGCCGGTCGCCTGGTTGACCGTCTGCTCCTTCATCACCACCTGCTGGATCATCGGAGGACCCTCGGGGTGGAGACCGGTCGCCGTCGACGGCTCCTCGCACGCGGCCACCGCGGTGAGCGCGGCGAAGCCACAAGCGAGCGTCGACCTGTTGAGGTTTGCCATGATTTATCTGCTCCGTCGCAAAGCTCTGGAAGTTGCCCCGCGCGGCGCACTCGAAGTGAGCGCAACCGCTAAAAAATCCGTTGGTTCTTACTGTTGGGACTCGCCGTGTGTCAAGCACATCTGAGCAGGGTTCCCCACATGGGGCGGGGTCTGGATGTCATGACCGGAGGACGAGCCTCGAAGCCCTCCGGCTGTATCACCCGCCTGACGGCCCGAGGAAGCCGGGGTTCTCTCACCGCGTGTGACCGCCCCCTGGGTCTCAGCCACGACGACGCCTCAGACGTGTCCCACCGAAAACGGTAAGGCCCCCGACGCGCGAGCGAAGAGGGCCGTCCGGGCACGAAAGCCGGGCGCTCACTGCGGCGGCGGCTTGTCTTCCTTCATCTTGAGGGCGACCTTGATCGGGTTCGGGTCCGACGAGGAGTTCGGGTCCTGCTGCTTGGCCGCCTCGCCCGCGAGGCTGCGGATCGTGTCCATCACGACCACGACCTCGCGCCAGGGGACCGGGTCCTCGAAGTCGACGAAGACGATCTTGTCGGTCTTCTTCTGCTCGAGCATCGGACGCAGCGTCTTGGCGAGATCGGTCCCCGGGATCTCCGTGTCCTTCGAGCCGTCGTTGATGACGATCGAGAGATCGGCGCGCATGACGACCGAGATCTGCTTGGACGCCGCCATCGGGTCCTCGAAGTCCTCGATCTTGCGCGGCACCTCGAGGGTGATGGTGCGCATCATGATCGGCATGGTGACGAGGAAGATGATGAGGAGCACCAGCACCACGTCGATGAGCGGCGTGACGTTGATGTCCGTCTTCACCCCGCCCTTGCCGCCGACTTGCATTCCCATGGCTACTGCCCCTCCCGCTCGTTGGTGCCGAGGTCGATCGACGTCACGCCCATCTCGTTGATGGCCATGAGCACCGGGTAGACCTTGGAGTACGGCAGGCTGTCGTCGGCCTTCAGGTAGACGCGGTTCTGGTTCTCGGCGTCCTTCACCTTGTCCCAGCCGCGCTTGATCGACTCGCTCATCTGCGCGAGCGTGTTCGGGGTCACCTCGCCCAGCTTGATCTTCTCGTACCAGAGGATGCCGTCGCGATCGATCGCGATGACCGGCTGCATCTTGTCCTTGCGGTTGTAGTGGAACTCCGTCTTCGGGAGCTTCACTTCCTTGCCGCGCGACATCATGGGCGTGATCACCATGAAGATGATGAGCAGCACGAGACAGACGTCGACCAGCGGAGTGACGTTGATGTCATTCTTGGGCGAGTCGAGCGCGAGCTTCTTGACGTGCCGGACTCCGCCCCGCTTGGCAGGGCCGCTCACGGCCTAACCCCGGCCTTCGCGCAGGCAGACGTCGAGGAACTCGGAGGCGATGTCGTTCATGTCGACCGTCATCTCCTCGACGCGGCTCGTGCAGTAGTTGTACGCGATGGCCGCGATGATGGCGACGACGAGACCGAAGGCGGTCGCGTAGAGCGCCTCGGCGATCGCCGGGCCGATGATCTCGATCGTCGCGTTGCCCTTGAGGAGGGCGAACGCGTTGATGATGCCGATGACGGTGCCGAAGAGGCCGATGAACGGCGTCGTCGTCGCGACGGTGCCGAGGCCGGCGAGGCCCTTGCGCAGGCCCGAGGTCTCGCGCTCCTTCACGCGCTCGAGCGCGCGGTTCACCGAGTCGACGAGGTCGAACTCGCCCACGTCGTGCGGGCCCTGCTTGGACAGCGCCTCCTGGCCCTGCGCGTACGCGCGGAGGCCGGAGCCGATGACCTTGGCCACCGGGCTCTTGGTGTGCTGGTCAGCCGACTTGGCGGCGTCCTCGAAGCGGTGCGCCTTGAGGTGGCCGCGGAGCCCGAGGACGAAGGACACGGTCTGATCCGAGGCCGCGCTGTACGTGATCACGCGCTCGATCGCACGATAGAGCGTGTAGATCGACATGAGCACCATGACGCCCATGGTGATCTGGACGAGGATGCTCGCCTCGAGCATTACATCGATAAAACCGTGTTCCATGACTAGAGACCTCGGGTGGTTGTCGTCTCTTCCGACTGGGTGCGACTGGCGATTACTTCTGGCGGTAAACGAACTGGACGACGGAGCAGACGGGCGTGGGGGTCCCGTCGACCATGAACGGGCGATAGCGCCACTTGTTGATCTCGCGGGTCAGCTTCTGGTCGTAGGCCGGGAAGCCCGACGACTTCATGATCCGGACGCTCGCCATGTTGCCGGCGCGATCGATGCACACCTTCACCGGGACGATGAGCTGGGTCTTGCCCGAGCGCTGGATCTCCGTCTTGGTGACGTCGTCGGGGAAGATGTTCTTGTCGCCGCTGACACGCTGCGCCTCGAGCGCGGTGGGCACGACGGTCTTCGGTGGCTGGGGCGGCGGAGGCGGAGGAGGAGGCGGAGGCGCCTCGGTCAGGACGCCGCCGACGACACCGCCGGCGACGCCACCCTCGACGCCGCCTTCCTCGCCACCCTCTTCACCCGCCGCGTCGCCCGAGTCCTCCTGCTGATCCTCGGGCTTGTCCTCGACCTTCGTCGGCTGGACCGTCTCGGTCGGCTTCACCTTCTTGGGCTTCTTCTCCTTCTGCGCCTCGAGCTTCTTGCCACCGGCGGGAGGAGGCGGAGGCGGAGGCGGAGGCGGAGCGACCGCGAGGTCGACGCCGCTCGACGGGACATCGAGGAGCGGCGCCGCCCACATCTCGTTGAACACGACGATCGCGAACACCGCGACGTGAGCGACGATGGCCGCGATGAGGACCGGGATGACCCATCCGGGCATCCTGCGGTTCCTGAACTCTTCGAAGTTCTCGAACATGGGTGGTATCTCCAGCTACGGGTGCGCTCTCTTGGACGAGGCCCGTCAGCTCCCGCTTGGCTTTTCGCCAGCGCCTGATGGGGCCGGAGCCCCACCACCGGTTCCGCCCTTCGCCGGTGCGGGTTGATTCTTCTTGGCCTCTTCCCTGAGAACGCGCGCACGCTGCTCGAAGACCTGCCCCTCGGCACGATCGAGCGTGGCGGCCCAGAAGGGGCCGTGGGCCGTGGACCGATTGGTCCACAATCCCGCGGAGATACTCGTGAGGGCGAGGTTGTTGGGATCGAGCTCGAGCGCCTTCTCGGCGGCCTCGAGCCCGATCTCGGCGATCTCCGTACGCTCCGCGCCCATGATCTTGTCGCGGCTGTTGAAGAGCTTGCCGAACGTGAGGTTGGCGATCGACTGGTAGGCCGAGACCTTGCCGGGCGCGTCGGTCGCGGCGTCGACGTCCTTGCGGTACCAGTCGATGGCGGTCCGCCAGTCGCCCGACTTCAGGTGGATGCCGGCGATGAGCTGGATGATGTCGCGGGCCTTGGGGTTGGCCTCGTGCTCCTTCGTCCAGTACGCGAGCGCCTTCGGGTAGTCGCCCGAGTCGATCCAGAGGCCGGTCAGCAGCTTCCGGATCTTCACGTCCTTCGGGTGCTTCTCGAGCCACCTGGCGAGGTTCTCGGTCGCCTTCGCCGCGATCGCCTTGTTCTCGGCGGTCTCGACGCCGGCGGCGAACATGCGGCTGTAGGCGATGCCGGCGTTGTGGTAGGCGACGTCGAGATCGGGCGCGAGCTTCATCGCCGACTCGTAGTGCTCGACGGCCTTCTTGTAGTCCTGGTCGCCGTACTGGGCGTTGCCCTTCTGCACGTGCTGACGTGCCGAGAGCTCGTCACAGCCGCCCAGGAATGCGACGGCGACGAGCACGATCATGAGGACTCGCCACATGGGGTGGCGCAATGTACAGAACCCGATTCCGTGCGGCAAGACCCGCGACACGAAGCGCGACATACCACGCGCGACGCACGACGCGCCTCGTGGTGACATGACCGCAGCTGGCACCAGGCGACGTCGCAGCGCGGCGTGAAGTTAGCGCACGCGGATCGGGAACTGAACCACGTAGTTGCTGCGATCCGGCTCGCCTTTTGCGTCGACTGTGAGGCCGGCCGCACGATCTCGCACACACGCGATCACCTGGTCAGCGGCCGGACCGCCGATGTCGCTGACAACCGCGGTCGCGTCGGTCGACGTGAGCTTCTCGCCCGCGACGTCGACGCTGAGCGTCACGTTGACGACGGGCGACGGGCCCTTCGCGCCCGCGTCGACGTCGCCGGTGCATCCGCGCACGATCGGCGCGAGCGAGCGATAGATGTCGGCGGTGATGACCGAGCTCATCGTGCGCTGCTCGGGCGGAAGCGGCGCGGGCACCGCCTTCGGGTCGGTGACGTTCGTGCGGTGATCGCGCACGAGATTGCCGGTGTCCGTGACGTACGTCCGCGTCGTGCCGGCGCCGCCGCCACCGGCGGCGCCGGCAC
>JAIOII010000941.1 GCA_019912685.1 Kofleriaceae bacterium | reverse complement strand
GTGAAGGGCGACGCCTGCCGGCGCGCCCTCGCCGCGGCCCGCGCGGTGCTCGCGCGCATCGACGGCTGGGGATCGAGCGAGGCCGGGCGGATCGAGCTCGGCGTCGCCCTTCACACCGGCAGGGTGTTCTACGGCAACATCGGCGGCCGCGAGCGCCTCGACTTCACCGTCATCGGCGCTTCGGTCAACGAGGTGTGCCGCGTCGAGGCGATGTGCAAGACGCTCGGCGAGCCGCTGCTCATGACCGCGGCCTTCGCCGGCGCGCTCGGCGCCCCCGGCGCGGCCGACGTCGTGTCGCTGGGCGAGCACGCGCTCAAGGGCGTCGCCCAGCCCCAGGAGATCCTGACCTGGCGAGGTCGCGACGCGCCGATCTCCGAGTAGACTGGACCGCCTCCATGAGCGCGGCTGTCCGTCTGCAGCAGCGAGTGATCCGGGCGAGCACGCGCCTGCCCATGCCGGTCCTGCGGGCGATCGCCGGCGGCGACGTGGTCGTGAACGGCGAGCTGCTCGACCCGCAGCTCGCCGCGATCCTCGCCATCGCCAACCGCGTGGGTCCGCGCATCGAGACCATGGAGGTCGAGCGAGCGCGGCGCGTCGCGGCCCAGGGGATGGCGCCGTTCGACGCCGACCTCGTGCCGATGGCGCGCATCTTCGAGGAGGTCGCGCCGGGCGCGGGCGGCGACGTGCCGGTGCGCGTGTACGTGCCGGCCTCGGCGAGCGGCGGGCTCCTCGTCTACTTCCACGGCGGCGGCGCCGTCATCGGCTCGATCGAGGGCCACGATCGCTTCTGCCGGCTCTTCGCCGAGCTGGCGGGCTGCGCGGTCGCGTCGGTCGACTACCGGCTCGCGCCCGAGCACCGCTTTCCGGCCGCCGTCGACGACGCGGTGGCGGTGTGGCCGTGGATCTTCACGCGCGCGCACCGCTGGGGCGTCGACGCCGCGCGGGTCGCGGTCGGCGGCGACAGCTTCGGCGGCTACCTCGCGGCGTGGGTCGAGCTCGCGTCGCGCGATCGCGCGCACGACGGGCGCCTGCGCAGCGGCGTCATGCCGCGGCCGCGCGCGCAGGTCCTGATCTACCCGGTCACCGACCTGACCCACGCCTCGCCGAGCATCGACCGCTACGCCGAGGGCTTCCTCTTGACCAGGCCGATGATCCTGTGGTTCCGCCGCCACCACATCCACGAGTCGATGTGGCGCGCGGCCTCGCCGCTCCACCTCGCCGATCTCGGCACCGCGGCCCCGACGCTGCTCGTGGCCGCGGCGTTCGATCCGATCCGGGACGACGGCGTCGCGTACGCCGAGCGCCTGCGCGCGACCGGGACGCCGGTCGACTACCGCCTGCACACGTCGCTCATCCACGGCTTCATCACGATGACCGGCGCGTGCACGGCCGCGCGCGACGCCGTGGCCGACACGGCGCGCGCGACCGCGGCGCTCCTGAGGAAGGCTTGAGGGTCGGCGTCGTCGGCGCCGGCTCGAGCGGCATCCCGGTCGCCAAGGCGCTCAAGGACGCGGGCGTCGATCACGTCGTCTACGAGAAGAGCGATCGGGTCGGCGGCAACTGGGTGTTCAAGAACAAGAACGGGATGTCGTCGGCGTACCGCTCGCTGCACATCAACACGTCGCGCGATCGCATGCAGTACGCGGACTATCCGATGCCGCGCGACTACCCCGACTTCCCCCACCACACGCTCATCGCGCGCTACTTCGACGCGTACGTCGACCGCTTCGGCCTGCGCCCGGCGATCCGCTTCGAGACCGGCGTGACCCGCGCCGAGCGCAGGCCCGGCGGCGGCTGGATCGTCACCACCGAGCGCGGTGACCGCGACGAGGTCGACCTGCTCGCCGTCGCCAACGGCCATCACTGGGATCCGCGCGGCCCCACGCCGCCGCCGCCCGGCCGGTTCGACGGCGTCCAGCTCCACTCGCACCACTACGTCGACGAGGGCGAGCCGCACGACCTGCGCGGCAAGCGCGTCGTCGTCGTCGGCTTCGGCAACAGCGCGATGGACATCGCGTGCGAGCTGTCGCGCGAGGGCGTCGCCGGCAAGGTGTGGCTATCGGTGCGGCGCGGCGCGCACGTGATCCCGCACTACTGGTTCGGCAAGCCGCTCGACCAGGCGATCGCGCTGCCGCCGTGGACGCCGTGGCGCATCCGGCGCGCGGTCGCGAGCGCGCTGCACAAGGTCGCCGTCGGCGACCCGACGCGCATGGGCCTGCCCGCGCCCGACCACGCGATCGGCGAGGCCCACCCGACGATCTCCAGCGACCTCTTCACGCGGCTCGGCCGCGGCGACCTCGCGATCAAGCCGGCGATCCGATCGCTCGACGGCGCGCGGGTCACGTTCACCGACGGCAGCGTGGAGGAGATCGACGCGATCATCTGGTGCACCGGGTACAACGTCAGCTTCCCGTTCCTCGATCCGGCGATCGCGAGCGCGCCCGACAACGACCTGCCGCTCTTCCTGCGCTGCTGGAAGCCCGGCCTGGACGACCTGTTCTTCGTCGGCCTGTGCCAGCCGCTCGGCGCGATCATGCCGATCGCGGAGGCCCAGGCGAAGTGGCTCGTCGACTACCTCACCGGCCGCTACCGCCTGCCGGCCGCGGGCGAGATGCAGGCCGCGATCGCCAAGGAACGCGTGGCAATGCACCGCCGCTACGTCCGCTCGGCGCGCCACACGATGCAGGTCGACTTCGACGAATACCTCTGGCGGCTGGACCGCGAGCGCAAGGCCGGCGCCGCCCGCGCCCGCC
>JAIOII010000095.1 GCA_019912685.1 Kofleriaceae bacterium | reverse complement strand
CCCCTGCCCGAGGAGCCGCACCACCGCGCCGAGGAACCGCCAGTGCGACGCGCGCGCGAGGTTCCTCGGCTGCGCGAACCAGCCGCGCGGCGACGCGCTCGACCACACGAGCGCGCCGTCGCCGTCGGGCACGCTCACCGAGAACGACATCGTCGTCGCGCGCGACGCGACGCCGAGCTCGTCGAGCATCGCCGAGAACCCCGGATAGCTCGGCCGCGAGAACACGATGAAGCCGAGGTCGACGCCGTGATGCGTGAGCACGTGCCCGCCGGGCCGCGCCGCCCCCTCGAGCACGGTGACGTCCGCGCGCCCGGCCAGCGCGCGCGCGCACGCGAGCCCCGCGATGCCGCTCCCGACGATGGCGACGCGCATCCCTCGTCCCTCCGTATAGCACGAGTCATCGCGGCCACTTGCGTGAGGTCCGCGGTGCGCGGGAAGGCGGTGCCAGGTCCTGCCGTACTATGGAACGCCATGACCCAGCGCCGCGGCTATCGCACCTCCGATGACGACCTCGACGTCGCGCATCGTCACCAGCCCGCGCCGGGCAAGACCGCGCGTACCGACGGCCTCCCCGTCCAGCGCAAGGACGGCGGCGGCGGCGCCAGCGACGCCGACGTGCAGGCCAGGGCGGCCGAGGGCGTCTCCGGCGCCGGCGGCTCGCTGCCGTTCATGGACGTCATCCAGCGCTCGTTCGGCGCGCACGACCTCTCGTCGACGCGCGCGCACACCGACGCGAACGCGCAGGCGGCGTCGGAATCGATCGGCGCGCGCGCCTACGCGGTCGGCAACGACGTCGCCTTCGCGGGCACGCCCGACCTGCACACCGCCGCGCACGAGGCGGCGCACGTCGTCCAGCAGCGCGCCGGTGTCCACCTGAAGGGCGGCGTCGGCCAGGCCGGCGACCGGTACGAGCAGCATGCCGACGCGGTCGCCGACCTCGTCGTGCAGGGCAAGAGCGCCGAGGGCCTCCTCGACACCATGTCCGGGCAGAGCGGCGCCTCGGACATGGCGGTGCAGAAGGACGAGGCCGAGGACACGCGCCCGAAGAAGAAGGTGGGCAAGGCGTCGAAGGCGCGCCTCGACGCCGCGTCGAAGGCGATCGCGTACACCAAGAAGGTGATGGCGAAGGGCGCCGGCAACCAGTGGGAGGCGATCAAGGCGACCAACGCCAACTCGACGTTCCGCATGCAGGTGATGCGTGACGAGAACAACGAGTACTGGGAGGTCGAGCCCGAGCTGTGGGACGTGATCAGCGCGAACCCGGCCGCGTTCACCGCCGCCAAGGCGGAGCTCATGGACGGCGGCGGCGGCGGCAACTGCGGCGAGCACGCCGACCTCGCGTTCGATTACCTGTGCGCGACGACGAGCGGCGACGAGGTCGCGGTGTCGCAGCAGAAGGACTTCGACCACGCGTTCGTGATCATCGGCGCCATGAGCGAGGAGGACGAGCAGCTCGTCGTCTCCGATCCGTGGCCGACGCGTCCGGTCGCGGTGATGTGGACCGATCACTTCGCCTACTGCGATCGCAAGGCCCTCTTGCGCCACCAGGTCGGCAACGCGAGCGGCAAGAGCCCGAAGGACGTCATCAAGAAGGGCCTCCGCCTCACGCCGCTCGGCCGCTCGACGATGCAGGCGAAGCTCTCCGACAAGGAGACCGACAAGCTCCTCAAGGACGGGCGCCAGGGCGACCACCCGTGGATCTGGAACCACCCGACCACGCCGGCGCAGGGCCACGACTACAACTACGTGGAGTAGACTCGGGCCGAGATGGCCAGGCCGATCCTCGCGGCGCCGCTCCTCGTGGCGCTCCTGTCGTGTGGCTGTCCCACGAAGACCGCCGAGCCGACACCGCCGCCGACGACGACGCCCGTCGCGGTCGACGCCTCTCCAACCTCCGAGCCTGTGGAAGACGCCATGAGCAACAGCTTCGTCCCCGGTCCATCGCTGTCGCCGTCCGAGCCGCTCCTCGCGTGGTTGCAGGCGAGCGCCCAGGGCGGCGAGCGCAGGCTCCTGCGCCTGCCGGTCGTCGTCAACTTCGCCAACCCCGGCCGGTTCTCGTTCGGCGTGTGCTGGATCGGCACCGAGCCGGCGACGCCCGGCGCGTCGCCGCCGGCCGACGCGGTGCTGCTCAAGCTCGACGGCACCGGCCTGTCGGTGTCGCTCGTCGAGCAGGTGAAGCAGAAGTGCGGTGACAAGGCGCTGTCGTGCGCGCTGTGGCTCGACGGGCTGTGGGGGGCGCGCGTCGAGCCACAGCGCGCACGAC
>JAIOII010000940.1 GCA_019912685.1 Kofleriaceae bacterium | reverse complement strand
TGACCTTGCCCCTGCCCGCCTTGCTGCTGTTGCTGCTGCTGCTGCTCGCGCTCGCGCTGCCGGAGCGCCAGCTCGAGGTTCACGCGCGCACTCTCCATGGTCGTATCGGCGCGCAGCGCGTCCTTGTATGCGTCGATGGCGGCATCGAGCTTCTTCTGCTTCATCAGCACGTTGCCGCGGTTGTAGTGAGCCTTGGCGCGGAGCTGCGGGTTCTTGCCCTTGGCGGCCTTCGCGAGGTGATCCATCGCGTCCCCGTAGAGCCCTTCCTGCTTGGCCTTGTCGGCGTCGCCGACCGCGTCCGCCTTGCCGATCTTCGCCGTGCCGAGGTCGTACTCGAGGCCGGCCTCGTCGACGCCGGCCTCGCGCGCGCGCTCGTACGCGGCGATCGCGTCGTCGTAGCGCTTCTCCTGGTACGCCCGGTTGCCCGCGGCGACCTCCGGATCCAGCCGCCACAGCGGCTCCCAGCCGCCCAGCGGCAGGAGCAGCGCGGCGAACAGGAGCGCGCGAAGGCGAGCGCCACACATGACCGCCCGATCGTGACACGCTCCCGGGGAACGCGCCATCACCCCTCGACGGTCGGTCACCTGCGTCGCTCCGGATAACGGACGCGTCGCCGCGTACCGATGCAGGCCTCGATGACGAGGAGCATGAAGCCCGGGAAGAGGAAGAAGTGATACAGCTCCTCCATCACCCGTTCGTCCTTCTTCTGTAACGCCCCGCGCTTGAGGGTCGCCAGCGCGGCGGTGATGTCGGTGATGTCGGGCTCCGACGCCCCCCACTCGAAGTAGCGCGCCTCCGAGCCGCCCGCCTGCGCGAGGAGGCGCAAGGACTGCGCGTCGAGCTTGGAGATGACCTCGTTCCCTCCGCGGTCGTACTTCTTGCCGCTCGGACGGCCCTGGTAGTCGATCTCCGGGACGTGGCCACCGGCGCTGGTGCCGACGCCGACGACCATGACGGTGACGCCGAGCTTCACGGCGCGGCGGACCTCCTCGAGCGGACGCATCGCCTGGTCGTCCTCGCCGAGGCCGTCGGCGCCGTCGGTGATGAGCAGGATGACCTTGGCGCGCTCCTCCAGCTCGACCTCGTCCTCGGTCGCCACCACGTCCTCGTCGTCCTCACCCGGCAGCGGATCGCCGCCGTGGCCGCGTCCGCCCGCGCCGGCGCACTCGTCGTTCCACGTGTCCTTGATGTCGGGGCGCAGGAGGCACGACGCGATCTCCAGGGCCTCGGCGACGTCCGAGCCGGGCGGCAGATCGACCGGGCCGAGATCGTGGAGGAACTGCTTCGACACCGCCTTGTCGTCGGTGAGCGGGAAGTGCGCGGCGGCGCCCGCGAACACCATGGGCGCGATGCGGTCGCCGGGCAGCGCGTCGATCAGCTTGCTCGCCGCGCGCCGGGCCTTCTCGACGCGCAGCTCGCCGACGTCGTCGACGAGCATCGACTTGGAGACGTCGAGCGCGATGACCATGTCGAGGCCCTCGGTGCCGCGCTTCACCTGGCCCGGCAGCTGGGGGCGCGCCGCGGCGAGCACGATGAGGGCCACGCCGGCCGCGAAGACGATCCGCTTGACGCGCCGGCGCGCCGGCGACACCGACGCCAGGAGCCGCTGCACGACCGCCTCCTCGCCCAGGCGCCCGAGCAGCGTGCGGCGGCGAGCGCGGTCGGCGAGCGCGATGAGCGCGATGACGAAGGGCATCGCGAGCGCGATCCCGACGAGCGCCGGCGTCTCGAACGTCAGGTCGTTCACGGGAACCTCCGGAAGCGCGTCGACGAGAGGATCAGCTCGAAGAAGAGGAGGCCGACCGCGAGCGCCGCGAGCGGCACGAACAGCTCCTTGTCCTTCTTGCGCTCCTCCTTGCGCCGCCGCGTCTTGTCGAGGGTCTTGCGCATCTCGGCGAAGCTGTCGCGCAGCTCCTCCCAGTCGGTGGCCTTGAAGAACTTGCCGCCGGTGATGTCGGCGATGCTGCGCAGGGTCGCCGGGTTGACCGAGCTGCCCCACTGCGAGTCGGCGCCCATCAGCACGGTGAACACCTTGATCTTCATCTCGCGCGCCGCTTCGGCCGCCTGCTGCGGCGTCATCTGCGTCGACACGTTGTTGTCGCCGTCGGAGAGCAGGATCACGACCTTCGACTTCGCGTCGGAGCGCCGCAGGTACGCGAGGCCCATGCCGAGGCCGTCGCCGATCGCCGTGCCGAGCGACGGGATGTCGTCCATCTTGAGATCGGCGACGACGCGATCGAACAGGTCGACGTCCAGGGTGAGCGGGCACTGCAGCATCGCCTGCTGCGCGAACAGGACGAGGCCGATGCGATCGCCGCGGCGAGTCGCCGCGAAGCGGCGGATGACGCGCTGGGCGGCGTCGAGGCGGTCGCGGCGCAGGTCGGTCTCCTCCATCGACTTCGACAGGTCGAGGACGATCATGATGTCGACCGAGTCGGTCTCGGTGACGACGGTGCGGTAGGTCTGCGGCCGCGCCAGCCCGACGACGATCACGCCGAGCGCGATGATGCGCAGCACCGCGGGCAGGACGGCGAGGTGCGAGACGATGCCCGGACCGGCCCGGCGCAGGTCGGCGACGCGCGGGAACGCCATCGTCGCGCCGCGCTGCTTGCGCAGGTGGAACTGCACCCACGCGACCAGCGCCAGGGCGGCGAGCAGGATGAAGACTTCCTTGTTCTGCCAGTCGAGATCGTGCCGGCGCTCGGCGTCCTCGATGTACGTGTCGATGCCGATCGCGACCGGCCCGCCGATGACGACGAGCAGGATGTACGGGAAGAGCGCGCGCAGGACCTTACCCATGGGCGGCCTCCGCGGACGGCCGGACGGCCTCGACGACGACCTCGCGCGCGCCCGCGAGATCGCGACGGCTGCGGTCACGCTCGGGTCGCTCCGCGGCGTACTTCACGAGATCGCAGCGCGCGAACCAGCGGCGGGCGAGCGCGTGCGCGGGCCGCGGCATGTGCCGGCCGAGCGACCGCAGGAGCTCGTCGGTGGTGCGGTCGAGGATCGGCACGCCGAACTGCTCGGTCGCGAACGTGCGCATGATGCCGACCAGCGCCTCGTAGCCGGCGCGCGGATCGTCCACGCAGGTCCCGGCCTGCTCGAGCGCGTCGATCGCGGCGAGCGCGCGCTCCGCCGGCCCCGTCATCTTCATCTTGATCGCGACCGGCGGCACGAACTGCACCGCCGGCTGGAGCGCCGGCTTCTTCCGGAGCAGCCGCCAGGCAACGAGCGCGATGATCGCGACGAGCAGGACGGCGGCAAGGGCGATCGGCCAGCGCCAGTCGCGGCTCTTGAGCGCCACCGGCGGCGTGTCGCCGAGCAGCGCGGTCTTGTCGTCGACGTCGGACAGGCTGCCCGTGACCTCGACGGGCACGGTGTTGGTGACGACCCACGACTGCTGGCCGGCGGCGGTGTAGCCGACCTGGATCGGCGGGATGCGCAGGTCGCCGAGCTCCCAGGCGCGGAGCTGGACCTGATACGTGCGCTTGCGCGTGCCGTCGGTGCGCCGCTCGTCCGACGAGGAGCGCCGCACCTCCTCGAAGTACGGATCGAGGTCGAGCGTCGCCGGCAGGTTGACGTTCACCATCTCGTCGTAGACGACCTCGACGAACAGGGTGAGCGTGTCGCCGAGGCGGACGCGGCTCGGCGCGGCGGCCGCCGACGCCTGCGGCTTGGCCATGCCGAGCAGGTCGGGTCCGTCGACGACGATCGGCCCCGCGT
>JAIOII010000939.1 GCA_019912685.1 Kofleriaceae bacterium | reverse complement strand
GTCCGCGACCGGCCCCACGCCGCTGCCGCCCAGGCTGCCGCCCGCCCCCATCGCCACGCCGTCGTCGGTGAAGATCGCCGGCCGCGACGCGACCTCGCTCAACCCGCCGCCGACGCGCATCCTCCGCGACGAGGCGCTCGCCGACCGTCCGTTCACGCCGCCGGCGGTCATCCCGATCCCGCCCATCCCGGATCCGGGCCTCGTCAACGTCGCGCGCTACGCCATCACCTTCGGTCGCGCGCGCTGGCAGCGCCGCCGCGCCGTCAAGCTGCTCCACGTCGAGATCAAGAGCGACACCGACGCGCTCGACGGCGTGCTGCTCCAGCTCGGCCGCGACGCGCGCGGCCTCGGCGTCGAGAACCGCGTGCTCGCCGCCGAGAACCAGGCGATCACCGACGCCGAGAAGCGCCGCGATCAGGCGACGCAGCAGGGCGTCGACATCGAGAACCGCAAGCTCGAGGAGACCGCGAAGTACGACGAGCTCGAGCGCGAGCGCACGATCAAGATCACGGAGGCCGAGCGGGTGCTCGAGGACGCGCAGCGCGAGCTCTCGACGCTCGAGGCGCAGCGCCGCGGCCTGCGCGACAAGCGCAAGGAGCTCGAGCGCCGCCAGTCCGCGTACCTCAAGGCCGCCGAGCAGCGCGACACCGAGGCCGGCAGCTCGCCGCTCGGCGAGACCCGCGGCGAGCTACGCCGCCTCGCCGACGGCCATCGCCGCGAGGCCGCCTCCCTCGATCCCGAGCGTCAGGATCTGGAGCGCCGCCAGGCCGCGCTCGAGCGCCCGATCGGCTACGCGCAGTCGAAGGTCGAGCAGGCCAAGGGCGAGGTCGACCAGCAGCGCCGCTCGCTGAACGACGCCCGCGAGGGCCACCGCCACCGCCTCGCGGAGCTCGAGGCCGAGGCCGCGCGCAAGGTTCGCGAGAAGGACCTCATCGAGGGCGAGATCAGCCGTCGCCTCGTCAACCTGGGCACGCTCATCAACCTCCACCGCGTCGAGCGCCCCGAGTTCGTGGAGCTGTACGGCCGCATCGACCGGCTGCGCCACGCGATCAACGCGCGCACGACGGAGATCGATCGCCTGACCGCCGAGCGCGACGCCTACGATCGCCCCTCCCTCCTCCGCGGTTACTCCGTTCTCGGAGGCGTCGTCGTCCTCCTCATCACGTTCGTCGTGATCATCCTCGCGCTCGTGTAGGGGGCGCTGTAGGTGTAAAAAACCGTGGGATCGCGAGACGTTCCGGAGCGCACGCTGTGTTACCGTAGATGACGTGCCCCTCGTCCTCGTGTCGAACAACAGCGAGTTGCTGAGGCATCTCGCTGCGCCGACGTTCCGCCGGCTCGAGCTCGAGCAGAAGGTGGCATCGAACGGCGAGGAGGCGTGGGCGATGTTCGAGCTGCACAAGCCGCCGATCGCGCTGCTCGACGCCGAGATGGCCGGTATCACCGGTTACCAGCTCGCCGAGAAGATAAAGGCCGCCGCGCCGGCGACGCGCGTGGTGCTCGTGATCGGCAAGCGCCTCTCTGGCGAGCAGATGCGCAAGGTCGGCGCCTGCGGGTGCGACGAGGTGCTGGTCGCGCCGATGAGCGCCGACGAGCTCTACGACGTCGTCGCGATCCAGCTCGGCAAGCCGCGCCGCGGCGCCGAGCGCTACCGCACCGAGATCCTGTCCGAGGGCAAGCCGCTCGACGCGATCATCACGAACCTCTCGGTCGACGGCGTCCGCATCGTCAGCAAGACGCCCGTCGCCGAGGGCGCGACGCTCGCCGTGCGCATCACCCCCGAGGACGGCACCGGCGCCGTCGACATCCCGGCCAAGGCGGTGTGGACGCAGGCGGCGACGTCGTCGAGCGGCGGGCACAAGACCGTCGTCGGCGCCGAGTACCCCAACCTCGACGAGCGCGCGCGCGAGGTGCTCGCCCGGCTCACGCAGTGGGAGATCGTCCACGAGACGCAGCGCATCCGCGTCGTGCTCAAGGGCGACTTCACCGAGGCGACGCGCTTCGACGAGCTCCTCCACTCGATGGTCGGTCGCGTCGACTTCGACATGGCGCAGGTGCGCTACATGAACTCGCTCGGCGTCCGCGCCTGGTGCGAGTTCCTGCGGGCCGCCCCGATCCAGGGCTACGAGTTCCACGCCTGCTCGGTGCCGTTCGTGCTCCAGGCCTCGATGGTCGAGGACGTCGTCGGCCGCGGCACGGTCACGTCGTTCTTCGCCCCCTACCACTGCTCGACGTGCGACCACCAGGAGGAGCGTTTGCTCCAGTCGGCGGCGCTCCTCGCGTCCGGCCTCGAGCCGCCGCTCTTCCAGTGCCCGAAGTGCGACGGGCAGCTCCAGTTCGACGACCTGCCCGAGCGCTACTTCGCGTTCCTGCAGCGCGGCGGCGACTGATCGCGGGGGCCGCACGTGGCCGAGATCGAGCTCTTCTTCGATATCGGGTCGTCGTACAGCTACCTGGCGTCGACCCAGATGGACGGCGTCACGGCGCGCACCGGCGTCCCCGTGCGCTGGCGGCCGTTCTTGCTCGGCGCCGTCTTCAAGGCGACGGGGAACAACCTCCCGATCAGCGTGCCGGCGAAGGCGAAGTGGATGCTGCACGACATGACGCTGTGGTCGCACCACTACGGCGTCCCGTTCCGCATGCCCAGCCGGTTCCCGCTCGTCACGCTGCGCCCGCAGCGCGCGCTCGCCGGCGTCGAGCGCAGCGACGAGGCCGCCCGGCTCCCCGCGTTCGCGCGCGCGCTGTTCGCGGCCTACTGGGCCGAGGACCAGGACGTCACCACCGACGCGGTGATCGGCGCATGCGCGACCACCGCCGGCCTCGACGCCGCCGCCGTCATCGCCCGGATCGACGCGCCCGAGACCAAAGCTCAGCTGCGCGCGACGACCGACGAGGCCGTGCGGCGCGGCGCGTTCGGCGCCCCCGCCATGTTCGTCGGCGAGGTGCTGTTCTGGGGGAACGACCGCATCCCCTTGCTCGAGCAGTACCTGGCGACGCGCTGATCAGCCGCCCATGCGCTCTTGATAGATGCGCAGGATGTCGGCGGCGGTCTCCTCGATGGCGCGATTGGTCACGTCGATGACCGGCCAGTTCGGGTGCTTGCGGAAGACCTCGCGCGCGTAGTTGATCTCGGTGTCGATGTGGTGGCGCTTGCCGTACTCGGAGTCGGTCGACATGCCGAGGTGCTTGAGGCGCGCCTGGCGGATGCGCATCAAGGTGTCGGGGTTGATGATGAGGCCGAACACCTTGCGGTCGTCGACCTGCGCCAGCTCCTCGGGCGGATCGATGCCGAGGACGAGCGGCACGTTCGAGACCTTGAGGCCGCGCTGCGCCAGGTAGGTCGAGAGCGGGGTCTTGGACGTGCGCGAGATGCCGACGAGGACGAGGTCCGCCTTGGGCAGGTTGCGCGGCTCGGCGCCGTCGTCGTTCTTCACCGCGAACTCGACCGCCTCGATGCGGCGGAAGTAGTCGTCGGTGATGCTGTGCAAGAGGCCGGGGACGCCGGCCGGCGCGGAGCCGAGGAAGCCGGCGAGCTTGCCGATCAGCGCGCCGATCAGATCGACCGACTCGACGTTGTAGCGCTCGACGAGCTTGGCGATCAGGTCGCGCTCCTCGGCGTTGACCACCGTGAACACCACGAGCGCCTTGAGCTCCGCCGCCTTCTCGATCAGTTGCTCGCACTCCGTCTCGAGGCGGACGCGCGAGTAGGTCCGGACGTTGACCGGGACGTCGCTGAACTGCAGCGTCGCCGCGCGCACCATGCGCTCCGCGGTCTCGCCGGTCGCGTCACTGATGATCATCACCGTCTTCATGGATGGGGTCCTCTATACCACCGGCAGCCGGACCTTGCGCGGGCTCCCGTGATCGACGACGCGCGGGCACTCGGGGTCGGGTGAGGCGGCGTCGCCCGCGTGTGACGACACGACACGGCAACCGCCGCGGCACAGGCTGTGGTAGGCGCACGAACGACACGGCTCGGCGGCGTCGCGCCAGGAGCGGAACACGCCGAACGCGTCGTCCGCGCGCCAGTACGCGCCCAGCTCGGTGACGAGCGGGCGGTGGCCGTCGCCGGCCGGCGGCGGCGGGGCGGCGACTTCCTGGTCGGCGCCAAGCCCTCGGGCGCGCTCACCGCCTGCAG
>JAIOII010000938.1 GCA_019912685.1 Kofleriaceae bacterium | reverse complement strand
GGTCTATACGCCGCGGCGCGAGCCGCTGCGCGGCGACGCCGACGCCGCGCGCCACACGACGGCGCTCCTCGGCATCGGGCACGTCGGCACGCGCTACGCGACCGACGTCGTCCTGCAGTTCCAGGCCGAGCTCGCCGTCGCGCACGAGGCGGTCGCCGCCGAGCTCCCCGACGCGTGGGCGACCGACCACGGCTTCCTGCCGCTCGTGTCGCGCGTGACGAGCCACCGCGAGTTCCTCCTGCGTCCGGATCTCGGACGTCGCCTCGCGCCCGACTCGCTGCAGCGCCTGCGTGACCAGGCCGAGCGCGGCCGGGACGTGCAGATCATCCTCGCCGACGGGCTCTCGGCGACGGCGTGCATGGGCAGCGGGCCCCAGCTCTACGAGGAGCTGGCGCGCGCGTGCGAGCGGCGCGGGCTCACCGTGGGCACGCCGGTGTGCGCGCGCTACGCGCGGGTGTGGCTCGAGGACGAGATCGGGCAGGAGGTCGGCGCCAAGGTCGCGGTCATCCTCCTCGGCGAGCGGCCCGGGCTCGGCACGGGCGACGGCCTGTCCGCGTACCTCGTCCACGCGCCGGCGATCGGCAAGACCGACGGAGATCGCAACATGATGAGCAACATCCACGCGCGCGGCACGCCGCCCGCCGACGCCGCGCACCGCCTCTCGGCGCTGGCGGCCGCCATGATCGAGCAGCGGACGAGCGGCGTGTCGCTCGACCTCGCGCGCGTCGCCGCCGACGTCGAGCGCGGCTACCGCGCGCCGCAGGTGCGGCAGCGCCTGGTGGGAGCCTAGGGCGAACCATGTTGCTCGAGCCGATCGTCCCCACCGTCCTGTCCGTGCGCCGCATCCCGTCGGCCGATCCCGCGGTGCTCGCGGCCTACGGCGCGGATCCCGCGCGCCACGTCGCGCTCGGGCTCGTCACCTGCGATCAGGACGACGCGCTGTACGTCGCCCTCGACGAGGCGACCAAGCACGCGCCGGTCGACGTCGTCTTCGCGAGGAGCTTCTACGCCGGCAGCGCGCACGCGTCGGGCCGGCTCTCTGGCGAGATCCTCGGCGTGATCGCCGCCGCCGAGCCGCAGGCGATCGAGGACGGCCTCGCCGCGCTGATCGCGTGCCTCGCCCACGACGCGTGCTTCTACGACGCCGACGGCAAGCGCGGGGTCTCCGTGTTCCCTCACGTGATCAGCTCGCTCGGCCACTACCTCGCGCGCGAGGCCGGCCTCGCGCCCGGCGAGCCGATGGCGTACCTCGTGGCGCCGCCGCTCGAGGCGACGCTCGGGTTCGACGCGGCGCTCAAGGCGGCGGCCGTGCGCGCCGTGAAGATCACGCCGCCGCCGACCGAGACCAACTTCGCATGCGCGTGGCTGACCGGGATGGATCCGGGCGATCTCGCGGCGTGCGAGGCGGCGGCCACCGCCTTCGCCGCCGCCGTCGTCGACGTCGCCACGCGCCCACATGCGCGCTGACGCACGTTGATTTTAACAACGCGTTTCGCCGCGTGTCGTCGGTGGCGCCCGTGCCATCATGGAATCGTGTGGACCCGGACGCTGGCGCTGCTCGTGAGCCTCGCCGCGGGCGCGGCGTGCGGCGACCAGCTCGCGCCGCCGGCCGACGGCGGACCCGATGCGCCGCTCGGTACCGCGCCGGTGGTGATCGTGATGATCGGCGACGGCATGGGGCAGGGCGCGCTCGACGCGGCGTCGCTGTTTCGCCACGGCGAGACCGGGCGGCTGTTCATGCAGTCGCTGCCGTACCGGGGCGAGCTGCGCACCGGCGCGCCGTCGGGCATCACCGACTCGGCGGCGGCGGCGACGGTGATGGCGACGGGCCAGTACACGTGGAACGGGCGCGTCGCGCTCGATCGTGACGGCGCACCGGTCGAGACGCTGCTCGAGCGCGCGCGCCACCGCGGCTGGGCCGCCGGGCTGGTGACGACGACGTCCTTGCCCCACGCGACGCCGGCGGGCTTCAGCGCGCACGTCTTCAGCCGCCACGAGTACACGGCGATCGCCGATCAGCAGGTGCGGCGCACGCGGCCGCAGGTCATGCTCGGCGGCGGCCACGCCTACTTCGAGGCGGCGGGGCCCGAGTCGGTGCGCACCGACGGCGGGCTGTACGACGAGCTCGAGCGCGCCGGCTATCGCATCGTCCGCGACCGGCTCGGGCTCGAGGACGCCGTGGCGTCGGGGGCGACCGAGCTCTTCGGCGCGTTCGCGCCCGATCAGATGACGATGACGGCGGCGCGCGCGCCCGACACCATGGAGCCGGATCTGCCGCAGATGGCGCTCGCCGCCCTGACCACGCTCGACCGCGATCGCCAGGGCTTCTTCCTGATGATCGAGGGCGGCCGCATCGATCACGGCGGCCACGCGAACAACCTGGTCGACGTCGTGCACGAGACGCTCGCGTTCGACGACACGATCGCGCTCGTGAGCGCGTGGGCGCGAGCGCGCGGCAACGTCACCGTGATCGTCACCGCGGATCACGAGTGCGGCGGCATCGAGATCGCGACGGCGCGCGGCATCGGCGAGTACCCCGACGTGCGCTGGCGCTGGGGCGCGCACACCAACGCGCGCGTCGGCATCTTCGGCGAGGGCCCGGGCGCGGAGGTCATCGAGGGCGTGGTGGATCACCGGTGGGTCCACGCGATCGGCGCGGCGCGCATCGACGGCGCGGCCTTCGTGACGCCGGCGCGCGAGCCGATCCCCGACGGCGAGCTCGGCGACCTGCGCCACCGCGCGGCGGTGCAGGAGGTCGCGAGCGGGTACGGCGTCGGCTTCAACCAGCTCGACGCGATGTGGCTCGACGCGACGCCGCGCGGGTTGTTCGTCGGCATCGAGGGGCTGTTCGAGTGGGACGCGAACGCGGTCGAGGTCTGGATCGACGTCGACCCGGGGAGCGGGACCGGCATGGCCGGGCTGAAGGACTCGCTGAGCGACCGCGATGGCGTGGCCGACGCCGTGCTCGCGGAGTCGAACCTCAGCGCGCCGGTCGCGGCGGGGCTGGGCGGCTTCGGCGCCGACGTCGCCCTGGTCGCGGTCGGCGGCGCGGATCCTCACGTCGAGGATCTGATCGAGGTGGGCGGGTTGCGCGGGCTGCGCGAGCCGTTCGGGTACCCCGACAACCTCGGCTGGCGGAGGACGGCGCTCAACTTCGGCGCGGTGCGCGTGCGCGGGACGCCGCTCGTGCGCGTGCCCGGGCAGGGCCTGGAGGCCTTCGTGCCGTGGTCGGAGCTGTATCCCGAGGGCGTGCCCGCCGGCGCGCGCGTGGGGCTGGCGGCCGTGCTGGTGAACACCGACGGGGGGCACACCTCGAACCAGGCGCTGCCGTCGTTCCCGCCCGGCACGGAGAACCCCGGCCGCGAGGTGACGCCGCTGCCCGGCGTCGTCCTCTACGAGCTCGACGCGGATCGCGATGGCATCGTCGATGGCGATGCACCGCCGGTGATCGTGCGGTAGCGTAGCCGGCATGATCGATCGGCCCCCGCTGACGGCTCCGCTCGCGATCGAGCGCATCCAGGAGCTCCTGCCGCACCGCTACCCGTTCCTCCTGGTCGATCGGGTCGTCGAGCTGAGCGACGACAAGGTCGTCGCCATCAAGAACGTCTCGATCAACGAGCCCTTCTTCGCCGGGCACTTCCCCGGCGCGCCGGTGATGCCGGGCGTCCTCCAGATCGAGGCGATGGCGCAGGCGGGCGGCATCCTCGCCCAGCGCGTCATCGACTTCGACTTCCAGCGCCAGGTGATGCTGTTCCTGTCGATCGACGCCGCCAAGTTCCGCAAGGCGGTCGTCCCCGGCGACCAGCTCCGCATCGAGGTCGTGCCGCTGCGCAAGGGCAAGATCTTCAAGATGCGCGGCGAGTGCTCCGTCGACGGCAAGGTCGTGTCCGAGGCCGAGCTGCTCGCGACGGTCGCCGAGCGCACGAAGCTGGGAGCATGAGAGCCGCCGCGCTCATCGTCATCGTCCTCTTCGCGGCCTGCGGCTCGGGCGGATCCGGCTCGAGCCCGGACCGCATCCGCCGCGACAAGGACGCGGGCGCGGCCGTGGCGATCGTCGATCGTCCCGGCGCCGTCGTCACCGAGTACGCGCCCGAGCAGGAGCCCAACGACGATCCCGCGACGGCGATGGCCCTCACCGGCGGCGCGCGCGGCACGCTCGACGGCGAGCTCGACGTCGACGCCTTCGCCCTCACCGTGCCGGCGCCCGGCATGGTCGCCATGAAGGTCACCGGCGTCGAGGGCGTCGATCTCAAGCTCGAGCTGCGCGACGAGCGCTTCGCCCTGGTCGTCACCGGCGATCGCGGCCCGGCCGGCGCGCCCGAGACGGTGCCCAACGCGCCCGTCGACAAGGGCACCTACCACGTCGTCGTGCGCGAGATCCCGAAGAAGCGGAAGAAGCCGCCCAAGGGCGCCAAGGACGCCGCGGTCGGCCGCACCGGCGCGTCACCGCCCTACGAGCTCAGCGCCACGCTCCTGCCCGCACCCGCGTCCGGCGGCGAGCGCGAGCCCAACGACGACGAGGGCACGGCGAACGAGCTGGCGCTCGGCGAGCCGGCGACCGGCTGGATCGGCTGGGGCGGCGACAAGGACACCTGGAAGCTCGCGATCGAGGCGCTCGCCGAGGGCAACGGCCTCGATCTCTCGGTCACCGCCGTCGAGGGCACCGCGCTCACGATGGAGGTCACCGACGCCGCCGGCCGCGCGCTGGTGAAGACCTCGGCCGGCGCCGGCCAGCCGCTCGCGATCAAGAGCCTCGCGCCGCGCCTCGATCCCGGCGAGGCCGCCGTGCATCACATCCGCATCACCGGCAAGCCGTCCAACCCCGAGGATCCGTACACGCTCTCCATCGCCACCCGCCTCCTCGATCTCGACGAGGAGGCCGAGCCCAACGGCCGCACGTCGCAGTCGAACGCGCTGCGCTTCGGCGTCGAGGATCAGGGCGCCATGCGCGGCCAGGCCGCGCCCGGCGACAAGGACACCTTCTCGCTGTCGGCGTCGCCGGCGGCGATGTCGCTCGACGTGGCGCTCGACGCGCCGCCCGGCATCGACGTCGCGCTCGCCGCGATCGCCGAGAGCGGGGCCAACCTCGGCAAGGCCGACCGCGGCGGCCCGGGTGCCGCCGAGGCGCTCGCCGTCGACATCCCGGCCGGCACGCTCGTCTACCTCGAGCTCACGGCCAAGCCCGACAAGAAGGCGCTCGGGGCCGCACCGTACAGCCTGCGCTGGTCGCTCACCGAGCGCGCGGGCGCGCCGCCGTCGCTCCCGCCGTCCGACGATCCATTGCCGCCCGAAGAGTGATGCGCCCGAGCTCGCGCGCCGCCGACGTGCTCGCGCTGTTCGCGCTCGCCAACCTCTTGTCCTACGCGAGCCGCAACGTCCCGTTCGCCGTCTACGACGACCTGCGGGCGGCGTACCACGTCGACGCCGGTCAGCTCGGCTGGCTCGGCACCGCGTTCATCCTGCCGCATGCGCTCGCCACGTTGCCGGTCGGCTGGTTCGGCGACCGCGTCGATCGCCGCCGCCTGGTCGCCCTCGGCCTCACCGTCGCCAGCCTCGGCAGCATCCTCGGCGCCGTCGCCCCGACCTTCGACCTCGTGCTCGCGTCGCGCTTCCTCGTCGGCCTCGGCCTCGCCGCGATCGTGCCGGTCGCCAACGCCGTGCTCGGCCAGCTCTATGCCGGCGCGAGGAAGGCCTTCGCGCTCGCCATCTTCAACCTCGGCCTCTTCGTCGGCGGCGTCGCCGGCTTCGGCCTCGGCGCCGGCCTCGGCTTCCCGCTCGGCTGGATCGTGGTCGCCGCGCCCGGCTTCCTCGTCGCCATCGCGCTGCTCGCCATCGACGTGCCGCAAGGCGACGCGGACTCGCGCTCCTGGTCGCAGCTCCGTCGCGACGCCGCGGCGGTCGTCCGCATCCCGACGATCCGCCGCCTGATGGCGGCGACGACGGTCATGGCCTTCGCCGCCGGCGGCTACCAGGCGTGGCTCCTCGACTTCCTGCAGAACGAGAAGGACATGTCGAAGGGCGCGGCGACCACGCTCCTCGGCTTCTGCATCCTCGGCGGCCTCGCCGGCGTCGTCGCCGGCGGCCGCGTCGCCGATCGCCTGCGCCATCGCCGCGCCTGGGGACGTCCCGGCGCGATCGCGCTCGGCATGGCGCTGACCGTGCCGTGCGCGACCGTCTGCGTCTTCGCGCCGCCGGGCCCGCTCCTCTGGGCGGCGAGCCTCGCCACGATGTTCTTCATCAGCTGGTACCACGGGCCGATGGCCGCGTCGGTCGACGACGTGGCGCCGGGCCCGCTCGCCGCCACGGCGCAGGCGGTCGTGATCGCGTGCATGCACCTCCTCGGCACGGCGCCGTCGTCGCGCGTGATCGGCGAGCTCTACGACGAGCTGGGCCGCCGCGAGGCGATGATGGTGGCCACGGCGGCGGTCGCGGTCGCCGCGCTCCTCACCGTGCGCGCCTTCTCCACCTTTGGCAGCGACGCCGCCTCTGCTGAGCTATAACCACGCCGTGCGCCGCCTCCTCGCTCCCGTGCTCCTCGGGCTCCTCGCCGCCGCCGCCGCACGCGGCGGGCCGCGCACCGCCCCGACCGGCACGCTCGATCGTTACGCCGCCGCGCTCAAGAGCAAGAACTACGACGCCGCCTACGACCTCATGTCGTCGAGCTTCCGCGCACAGGTCTCGAAGGACGAGTTCGTGCGCATGATGCGCGACAACCCGCGCGAGGTCTCCGATACCGCCTCGCGGCTCACCGGCCGGAAGAGCAAGATCGAGGTCACCGCCGAGCTCACGTATGGCATCGGCGACACGCTCCAGCTCGTCCACGAGTCGGGCGGCTGGCGGATCGCCAGGAACCCGCTCGCGTTCTACGACCAGTCGACGCCGCGCGACGCGCTCCGCTCGTTCCTCCGCGCGTATCGCCTCGGGCGCTGGGACATCATGCTGCGCTTCGTCCCCAAGTCGTACGCGGCGCTCATGAACGTCGACAAGATGAAGACCCAGTTCGCCGGCGAGCGGAAGCAGGAGATGGCCGAGCTCATGAACATGCTCGAGGCCAACATCGCCGAGCCGATCGACGAGCAGGGCAACGAGGCGCGCATGCGCTACGGAGCCGGGTTCGAGGTGAAGTTCGTCCGCGAGGACGGGCGCTGGCGCCTACGCGATCTCGACTGAGAGATCTCGCCGCGATATCGCGGGAGTGGAAGGAGTGATCTCCTCCTCGCGATTCCGCTCCAGTAACACTTTTGCGCCAGTGCTATGCAAAAAGTGTCGGGCCACACCTACACGAGGTAAGTTGTCCAACGCGCTCCGAAAGTGGGGGGCGACCGTCCGCGCTGGGGCCATGCGACCCCGACGGAGGTCATAGGTCGTCACCACGCGACCCGGTGCTGGCCTACCTGTTTTTCCTGCCCGATTGGCTATACCGCGAAGAGTTCCCGAGCGTTATGCTGTGGGAGTCAGTCCTGCCGTATCCGGGCGCATCACTTGCAGCAAACAAATCCCGAGAACGGACGTCTATAGAAGCAGAAGGGCGGCTCGAAACCCTGACGTTGCCGAAAGGCGGTCCCCGATGCTGGATCCCTGGATCATCGAAGAAATCTTGAGACGCGAAGAGGAGCAGAGACGGCGCGAGGAGCGCCGGATCGAGCTACCCCTCGAGTCTCCTCGCCGTGACCGCGACAACGCCGAGGCAACGCCCCCGGCGCCCGCCAAAGAAGAGCGCGGGGTCGTCATCATCGACATCTGAGACCACCGCCGGCTCCCATCGGGATCCATGACGTGCGGCCCGGCCCCCGTGAAGGGGGACGGGCCGTGTCGCTTTCGGAGGGCCACAACTCGCTTCATTTCGGTGCCGCAGCGTGTTACGCCGCGACCCGCCGGTCCGACCATGCCTCGCCTCCCTCGCGCTCGGCTCGCCTTCACCCTGCTCGTGGGAGTGATCGGCTGGGGCGCGCTCGTGGCCTGGACCCTGGCGGCGCCGAGCACCGCCGCACCTCACCTCGGGCCGGTGACGTTCGGCGTCTTCCTGCTCGTCATCCTCGCGACGCGCGTGATGGCGTTCCGCATCGTGCCCGACAGCGTGCTGTCGCTCGATACCGGCTTCCACGTCGCGGCCAGCGCCGCGCTCGGCCCGCTGGCGGCCGGCCAGCTCGTCGCGTTCGCGCTGACGATCGACTCGCTCGTCCGCTTCGTCGGGGCGCGTCACCGGCGCGGCGGCGAGCGCTTCGCGTACGTCCTCTACTTCGGCGGGCTCACCGGCGCGCTGGTCGCGTGGTCGGCGTGGCTCGTCGGGCCCCCGACCGATCTGCACACCGAGCTCGAGGTGACGTGGCGCGTCCTGGCGATCGGCGGCGTGTTGCTCGTCGTCCACAACGCGTTCCAGGGTGTGCGGCAGGCGCTCGGTGGGCGGCCGCTCACCGCGTTCCTCCGCACGCAGGCGTTGCCGGGCATGGTGGCGGAGCTGGCGCTCTTGCCGCTCGCGGCGGTCGTCGTCGTCCTCTACCACGGCGAGCGCATGCTCGGGTTCGCGCTCCTGGCGGGGACGTACGTCCTCATCAACCTCGTGTTCAACCGGCTCTCGCGCACGTCGCACGCGCTGCGCGCGCGCGTTCGCGAGCTCGAGATCCTCGACACGACGGCGCGTGGGCTGGCCTCGTCGCTCGAGCTGCCCGAGCTGGTGTCGACGGTGGCGCGCGAGACGCTCCGCGCGATCCCGTCGGCCGAGACCATGGCGCTCGTCCATCGCGGCGCCGAGCGCGAGGTCGATCGCTTCGTCGTCGACAGCTACGACCGCGATCGCGACGAGTTCCAGCGGATGCGCATCGGGCGCACCGACGGCGCGGTGGGGCGCGTGGTCGCGGAGCAGCAGCCCCTGGCGCTCGACGATCAGCCCGACGGCGTCCGATCGTGGCTCGGCGTGCCGATCTTCCTGCACGGCGCGTGCGAGGGCGTGCTCGTCGTGCAGAGCCGGCAGGCCGGCGCGTTCACCGCGCAGGATCGGCGGCTGCTCGAGTCGCTCGCGCTGCAGGTGGCGGCGGCGCTCGAGAACGCGCACCTCTACGAGATGGCGATGGTCGACGGCCTGACCGGGCTCTTCGTGCGCCGTTACTTCGACGCGCGCATCGAGGAGGAGATCGAGCGCTCGCGCCGCTACGGGACGCCGTTCGCGGTCGTGATGATGGACATCGACGACTTCAAGCGGCTGAACGACACGCACGGTCACCTCGCCGGCGACCGCGTGCTGCGCGACGTGGCGACGATCGTGAAGCAGCAGATGCGCGGCGTCGACACGGCGGCGCGCTACGGCGGCGAGGAGCTCGCGCTCATCCTGCCGCGGACCGAGCTGGTGAGCGCCCTCAACCAGGCCGAGCGCGTGCGCGTGGCGCTGGCGGACCATCGCGTCGCCACCGGCGACGACGGCCCGGTGCTCGCGGTGACGGCGTCGTTCGGCATCGCCGCGTTCCCCGAGAGCGGCGCCCAGACCGCCGAGGAGCTGGTGCGGCGCGCCGATCGCGCGCTCTACCGCGCCAAGAAGAGCGGCAAGAACCGCGTCGAGCTCTACTGGAGCGACGACAGCGGCGGCCACACCGCGCTGACGGCGAACTAGCTCACGGTGTGAGCAGGAGCGCGACGCCGAGGTGGAAGAGCCGCGAGTCGTCGGTCATGAAGTTGCGGGCGGGCGTGTAGCCGACGGTGCCCTCGGGGAGGAGGGCCCAGCGACGGTTCAGCTGCCAGCGGAAGCCGAGCGACCAGCCGGCGAACGGGACGTCGACGGGGCGCGCGCCGGTCGACCAGAGGCGCTGGTAGCCGGCGGTCGGCGAGTAGACGAGCTGGTGGCGACCGAGGTCGGCGGCGAGGATGAGCGGCGCGGCGACGTGGACGCCCTCGATCGTCGCCCCGCTCGAGTGCGTGATGCGGTAGCCGGCGCCGGCTACCGCATCACGCACTCGAGCGGGGCGACGA
>JAIOII010000937.1 GCA_019912685.1 Kofleriaceae bacterium | reverse complement strand
CACGACCTCAAGGAGATGCCATGAAGGCACGTTCGAGACTGACCCTGGTCGGTCTCGAACGTGCCTTCATGGCATCTCCTTGAGGTCGTGGTTCGACCCGGGATTCGGGGCCGATATTCACACGGGAGCGGCGGTCAGCACCTGCCCCAGCGCGATCAAACGGTCGACGTCATGTACGTCTTCCCGCGCGAGGGGCACACGCACCACGAGCGCTTCATTTCCGGCGGCCTGGCGCACGCGAGCCACCGCGCGATCGTCGACGGTGGCGAGCAACTCCTGTTCACCATGTGCCGCGGCGAACGCTTCGGAGGCCATCCGGATGCTCGTGCCCGACAGCGCGAGCTGCTGCACCTGGGGCGCGGCCGCCAGCGCGCGCTCGATCGCCGCGGGAGTCGCGTCTCCCGGCTGATGCTGGTGCACGCGGTTGATCACGAAGCCGGCGAGCGGCATCTGCGACGCGACGAGGCGCTCGTGGAAGAAGAGCGCCTCGCGCAAGGCCATGGGCTCGGGCGACGAGACGAGCACGAAGCCGACCTTGGGCTGGCGCAGGAGCGCGAACGTCTCCTCGGCGCGCTGGCGGAAGCCGCCGAGGATGTCGTTGAACTCGGTGAAGAACACGCCGAGGTCGTCGAGGAAGCGCGAGCCGACGAACTTGGCGAGGCGCGCGAGCACGAACGAGCCGGTCTTGCCGAGGAGCGACCAGCCCGAGCGGCCGCCGCCCTGGAGCTTCCGGAACCACTCGATCGCCGGCGAGTCGATCGCCTGCGTCAGCTTCTCGGGCGCGTCGAGGAAGTCGAGCGCGTGCGCGGTCGGCGGCGTGTCGACGACGATCAGGTCGAAGCGGCCGGTGGCGTCGAGCTCGTGGAGCTTGGCCATCGCGGCGTACTCCTGGCTGCCGGCGAGCGAGCCCGAGATCTGCGCGTACACCGGGTTGGCGAGGATGCGCTTCACCGCCGCCGGATCCTTGGCGTGGCGCTCGACGACCTCGTCGAACGCGCGCTTCTGATCGAGCATCATCGCGGACAGCGAGGCGGCGTGCGTCGTGCCGGCGCGCACGAGCTCGGGCGCGACCTCCTGGATCTCGTGGCCGAGCTGCGCGAGGCCGAGCGAGCTGGCGAGGCGCTTCGCGGGGTCGATCGTGATGACGAGCGTGTGCCGGCCGCTGCGGGCGCCGGCGAGCGCGAGGGCCGCGGCCGTGGTGGTCTTGCCGACGCCGCCCGAGCCGACGCAGACGAGGATCTGCTTGTCGGCGAGGACCTGCTGGAACGACCGGTACGGCATCCCTAGGTCAATACCATCAAGAGCTCGCCGGTCTCGACCGACTGCCCGGCTTCCTTCTTGATCTCGGTGACCTTGCCGCCGAGCTCGGCGACGATCTCGTTCTCCATCTTCATCGCCTCGAGGACGGCGACCGGCGTGTGCGCGGCGACCTCGTCGCCGACGGCGACCAGGAGCTTGACGACCTTGCCGGCGATCGGCGCGCGCACCTCCTCGCCGCGCGCGGGCGCGCCGTGCGAGAGGCTCTGGCGGAGGCGGCGCGTCTGCGCGTCCTCGACGGTGAGCACGGCCTCGGCCGGCGCCGCCGCCGTGGCGACCGACGCGGAGACGCCCTTCTTGCGAGGATCGAGATCGACCAGGTAGCTCTGCCCGTCGACGAAGAGCGACCAGGTGCCGGGGCGGACCTGACGCGCGTCGACGGCGCGCGGCGCGCCATCGACGGTGACGAGCCACGTCCCGTCGGCCGCGCGGTCGACGGTGATGGTGGCCTCGCGGCCGGCGCCGGTGACGAGGAGCTCCTTCTTCATGGCCGCCGGATAATGGGCCAAGAAGCGCCTTCAGGCTACCGCGGCTACTTGCGAAAGGCCCCGGTGATGGCGTTGATGCTCTTGCCCGACGGATCGGCCTTGCGCTTGTCGTTCACGACGAGGAGCTTCTTGCCGCGGACGAGGGCCGACGCGGTGGCGGCGCCGCCCTTCTCGAGCAGCGCGAGCGCCGGATCCTGCGCGGCGGCCGCGTCCTCGCCGGTGTCGTAGCTGCAGATCGTCACGTCGACGCCGCCGACGGTGCCCGAGCGGCACGCCTGCGCCGAGTACGGCGCGGCGTCGGCGTCGGTGAACGCCGACACGTCGAGCCCGGCCTTCTTCCAGGCCGCGACCAGCTCGTCGTCGCCGGGCGCCTGCGCCTTGCTCTCCTCGCACGCGGCGAGGGCCAGGGCGAGCGCGATGCCGACGAGCGCGCGCGTCATCGACGCCCCCGCTTCCACTTCTTGTGCTTGTGCTTGTGTCCCTTGTGCTTGTGGTGATGGTGGTGACCGCCGCCGACGACCACACCGGCGCCGACGCCGATGTGCACCGACGGCAGGCCGACCTCGACGCGGACGGCCGGCGCCACGACCTCGACGTCCGCGTGCGCGTGGTGCTTGACGTGACCGCGGCCGCGGCCGGGGCGCGCGTGGAGGTCGACGATGCCGATGCCGTACCAGCCGGGCGGCGGCGCCTCGACGACGACGACCGGCCGCGTGTAGACGATCGGCTCGTAGACGACGTCGATCGGATCGTAGGTGACCTTGCCCTTCACGTACGCGTCGGGGAACTTGCCCGTGTACCAGTACGCACCGGCATGGAGCTTCACCTCCATGCCCGCGGGCGGCTCCCAGCTGTGGTAGTGCGCGCCGTCGAGGTAGCAGTACTCGACGTCCTCGTGGTCGTCGCCGACGATGACGTGCACCGGCACCGGGTGGTGCCCGTAGTACGACGCCTTCGGTCCGTCCCACTTGTACGCGACCGGATCGCCGATGAAGTAGTAGTAGCCGTCGTGCTCGCGGAACTGCACCTTGACGTCGATCGGCGCGTACGCGTGCACGTGCGGCGCCTCGATGTGGCACATGCCGCCGCCGTGCCCCTTGGCGACGGGATGGACGCCGACGTAGCGGTGGTGCTTCCGGTCGGCGGAGGCGGTGCCGACGCCGACCAGGAGCAGGACGACTGCGATGAACGTAGCCCTCATGAGCGGCTTCTACAGCAAGCGCCGTTCCCGGCGGTGTCCCAGGGATGTCGAGGGCTTGCGTTCCGCGGGGGTGTCGCTTTCCCGGAGGGCGGAGCCGATCGGTTCCGCCGCCGGGGTAGGCTCATGGGGTGAGGCGTCCGGTCTCGGGGCACACGACGATCATCGCGGCGGACGGCGCGGTGCGCCTGCGCTTCGAACGCCTCGCGGTGCGCGTGGCGCGCGGCGCCGACGCGGGCAAGGAGGTGGAGCTCGGCGCCGACGAGGTGCGCGTGGGTACGCACCCGTCGAACCAGCTGGCGCTGACCGATCCGACGGTGTCGAGGTTCCACCTGCGGCTGCGCGGCGACGAGCGCGGCGTGCGCGCGATCGATCTCGACTCGGCGAACGGCACGTGCGTGGGTGGGCTGCGCGTGCGCGACGTCTACGTCGGCGACGGCACGGTGCTCGAGCTCGGCGACACGGCGATCGAGCTGCGCCGGCTGTCGGAGGGCGGCGAGGTCGAGCTGCCGGCGGACGAGGTGTTCGGCGAGCTCGTCGGGCGCTCGACCGCGATGCGGCGCGTGTTCGCGGCGGCGCGGCGCGCGGCGGCGTCGAGCTCGACGGTGCTCGTGCTGGGCGAGACCGGGACCGGCAAGGACCTGCTCGCGCGGGCGATCCAT
>JAIOII010000094.1 GCA_019912685.1 Kofleriaceae bacterium | reverse complement strand
CGTCAACCGCCTGCTCGACAACGCGGGCTCCATCGACCCGGGCCGCCTCGCGCAGGAGATCGCGATCCTGGCCGACCGAGCCGACGTCACCGAGGAGCAGGTCCGCGCCCGCAGCCACCTCGCCCAGCTCGCCGCCGCCCTCGGGACCTCGGGCGCGGTCGGCCGCCGCCTCGACTTCCTCGTCCAGGAGCTGGGCCGCGAGATCAACACGATCGGCGCCAAGTCGACCGCCGCCCCCATCGCCCAGCTCGTGGTCGACGCGAAGACCGAGCTCGAGAAGATCCGCGAGCAGGTCCAAAACCTCGAGTAATCAGGCGCGCGATCTCAGACTCCGCTTCTACAATCGCCCCAGCCGTGACGTCGACTCAGCTGCCCCCGCCCCTCCACATCGACGCGCCCCCGTCGCGCGGGCGCGGCAGCCTCATCATCGTGTCGTCACCGTCGGGCGCCGGCAAGACGACGCTCACGCGCCGCCTCCTGCACGAGTTCCCGACCACGGACTTCTCGGTGTCCTACACCACACGTCCGCGCCGGGCCGGCGAGATCGACGGCGTGCACTACCACTTCGTCGAGCCCGACCACTTCGAGCGGATGCTGGCGAACCACGAGCTCGCCGAGTCGTTCATGGTCCACGGCAACCGGTACGGCACCGCACGTGCCCCGATCGACGCGGCCATCGCGCGCGGGCGCGACATGATCTTCGACGTCGACTTCCAGGGGGCGCGCGCGCTCGCACAGCAGTGGCCCGCGGACTCGATCCGCATCTTCATCCTGCCGCCCGACCTCGACACGCTCGCCTCGCGCCTGAAGACCCGGGCGACGGACGCTCCGGACGTCATCGCCCGCCGGCTGGCCAAGGCCATCGAGGAGTTGCGCCAGTTCGAGGAGTACGACCACCTCGTCATCAACCGCGAGATCGAGCCGGCCTACGAGCTCCTGCGCGCGATCTACCTGACGCGCCGGTACGGCACCGCCGACCGCGCCGACGTGCCGCTACCGCTCGGCGCGATGTGGGCGCGCGTCGAGGCCAACCGCGCCAGCGATCCCGCAGCTCATGCGCGGACGCTGGTCGGGGCCTGAGGGTGCGCGTGTCGTGACGCGGGGTTCGCAACCGGGTGCGACGGTGCGACGTGGTCCCGATGTGGCCGGGTCGCACCATGTCGGCGCAATCGCGCGGCACCCTCGACGAAGGAGTTGACCTCTCGGCGCGCTGGCGCCACGCTGGAAACATGGGTCGTCGCCGGTTCGGAGCATTGGTCTCGATCGGGCTCGCAGCGCTCCTCTCCGCCGGAGCATGCAGCCGCACCTTCTCGGCGGAGGTCGTGCAGCCCAACCCGCTGGCGCAGCCGACCGAGACGCTCCGCGACTCGGAGGAAGTGAAGATCGTCACCGGCGACATGGAGCTGAACGTGCCGCGGCCGCCCGAGAAGGCGCAGCGCGTGGCGCCGATGCGGCACAACAAGTACCCGCTCAACAACGTGGCGAGCTTCACGGTGGTGTCGCGCGATCGACTCCGCTTCCACGTGCAGCTCGAGCACAAGTGGCAGGAGTGGGCCGACCTCCGGACGTGGGAGGTCTACATGATCGACGACGAGGGCCGGCGTTACCTGCCCGAGGGGATCGAGCACGCGCGCACCAAGCACCTCGTGAGCATGTGGGACCGCGAGGTCCGCAGCGTCCAGCGCAACATGTACGGCGACATCGTCCGGATCAACGAGGACGGATACAAGCGGCGCCAGACGCTGGGCTCGCTCTCCGTGTTCCGAGGCACCGCCGACTTCGTGTTCTACCAGCGCGACGTGTTCACGCCCGACATGCGCCGGCTCACGCTCGTGGTGCGCCGTCCTGGGCAGGCGTTCGAGTTCAAGTGGAGCTTCGACGACCGCATGGTCGCCACCCAGGACTGACGGCGGCGGGGCTCAGCCGCCGAACCCGAACCCGAACCCGAACCCGCCGCCGGCGCGGCCGCCGCGCGGGAACCGGCGGTCGTTGTCGCCCCTGGCGACGAGCTTCACGATCGCGCCGCGGGCGCCGCGGTTGACGTAGCTCACCTGCACGCTCTTGATCCGGCCGTTGTCGGGGATGTCGAGCTGGCGGGCCTGCGTGCCGCGGAGCATGACCGTCTTGCCGCTCGCGTACGTGATGCGGACGAAGCGGATGTCGAGCCGATCATCCGAGCTCACGAGCACGAGGTTCTTGCCGGCCGCGCGAGCGCGGACGTCGAGCGTGAGGATGCCGCGCCGGTTCGAGGCGCGCTCGGAGGCGAGCACGTCCTCGCGCATGAGGTCCGGCCGGGGCTTGATCATCAGGTGGGCGGGACGCTCCGTGCGGTGGTCGGCGACGCGACTGTCCGCGAACGCGGCGGTGGCAGAGACGAGGAGGGTGGTAGCGATGGCGAGAGACGAGAACAGCTTCTTCATGACATGCGCCTCCTTGGGGCACGCTCGGTCGCAATTGCACCCGAGATGCCAGCGCCAAGTGCGCGAGACGAGCCGCGCGAGCGCGCCGCGAGCACTGCACTCTCTGCAGAGGACTGCGGAGATGTCCGCGCTTGAAGAAAGTTGTCACGACGTCCGTCCACCCTCTCTCTTCGGGCAGTGACGACGTCAGCCGCGAACGCGCGTGGTAGGCTTTGCGCTTCGCCGATATGTCCCTCGAGCAGGTCCTGAGCGGGATCTCCAGCTACGACCCGAACGCCGATCTCGATCTGGTTCGACGCGCGTACGACTTCGCGTCGCGCGCCCACGAGGGGCAGACGCGCCGCTCGGGTGATCCGTACGTCACGCACCCGCTGTCGGTCGCCGAGATCATCGCGGAGCTGAAGCTCGACATCGCGTCGGTGTGCGCCGGGCTGCTCCACGACTGCGTCGAGGACACGAGCGCGACGGTCGACCAGCTGACGACGCTCTTCGGCAAGGAGATCGCGTTCCTCGTTGACGGCGTGACCAAGCTCGGCAAGCTGCCGTGGTCGACCAAGGAGGAGCAGCAGGCGGAGAACTTCCGCAAGATGCTGCTCGCGATGGCGCGGGACATCCGCGTCATCCTGGTCAAGCTGTGCGACCGCCTCGACAACATGCGGTCGCTCCACCACCTGCCGCCCGAGAAGCAGGAGCGCATCGCCGCCGAGACGATGCAGATCTACGCGCCGCTCGCCAACCGCCTCGGCATCGCGTGGATCAAGGTCGAGCTCGAGGACCTCGCGTTCAAGTACCTCCAGCCCGGCGAGTACGATCAGCTCGCGCAGGAGGTCCAGAAGACGCGGGCCGAGCGCGAGGAGTACATCCACACGGTCGAGGAGCTCATCCAGAAGGAGATGGAGGCCCACGGCGTGCCCTGCGACGTCGTCGGCCGCGCCAAGCACTTCTGGTCGATCTTCCAGAAGATGAAGAAGACCGGCCGCACGTTCGAGGAGATCCACGACGCGATCGGCTTCCGTGTCATCACCGACAACCAGATGAACTGCTACCAGGCGCTGGGCGTCGCCCACCAGACGTGGACGCCGATCCCCGGCCGCTTCAAGGACTACATCGCGCTGCCCAAGCCCAACCTCTACCAGTCGCTGCACACCGCCGTGATCGGGCCCAAGGGCGAACGCATCGAGATCCAGATCCGCACGCGCGAGATGCACGCGGTCGCCGAGCACGGCATCGCGGCGCACTGGAAGTACAAGGAAGGCAAGCCGGTCGACAGCGACAAGAAGTTCGCGTGGCTCCGCCAGCTCATGGAGCACCAGAAGGAGCTCCGCGACCCGACCGAGTTCCTCGAGAGCGTGAAGCTCGACCTCTTCGGCGACGAGGTCTACGTCTTCACGCCGCGCGGCGACGTGAAGGCCTTGCCCAAGGGCGCGACGCCGATCGATCTCGCCTACGCCGTGCACTCGACGATCGGCGATCACTGCTCGGGCGCGCGCGTGAACGGGATGATCGTCCCGCTCCGCTACCAGCTCCGGAACGGCGACACCGTCGAGATCATCACCAACCCGAACCAGAAGCCGAACAAGGACTGGCTCAACCTGGTGAAGACGGCGCGCGCGCGCACGAAGATCCGCTACTTGCTGCGCAAGGAGCAGCGCGAGCGGGCGATCGCGCTCGGCAAGGACATCCTCGACAAGGGGCTGCGCAAGCGCGGGCTCACGCTGGCGCGCAGCGAGAAGGACCTCGATCACGCGGCGCGCGAGCTGCGGCTCGGCGACTCCGACGAGCTGATCATCCAGGTCGGCTACGGCAAGGTGACGGTGCAGCAGGTGATGGAGAAGCTCCTGCCCGGCGACACCAAGAAGGTGGAGGAGACGCCCAAGGAGAAGAAGGCGGAGGGCATGATCGCGCAGCTCATCCGCAAGGTGACGCGGCGGCAGAGCGCGAGCGGCATCCTCGTCCAGGGCGACGCCGACATCCTCGTGCGCTTCGCGCGCTGCTGCAGCCCGCTACCGGGCGATCCGATCGTCGGCTACATCAGCCGCGGCAAGGGCGTGACCGTGCACCGCCGCGACTGCGACAAGGGGCTCGACCTCGATCCCGAGCGGCGCATCGACGTGTCGTGGGACGGGCACGGCAAGGGCAGCCACGAGGTGGCGATCCAGGTCCTGTGCGCTGACAAGCCCGGCCTGCTCGCGACCATCTCGCAGTCGTTCAGCGATCAGGGCGTGAACATCAGCCAGGCGCACTGCCGCGCGACCGACAACGGCCGCGCCGTGAACACCTTCCACGCGAGCGTGAAGGATCTGGATCAGCTGAAGGGCGTGATCCGCGCGCTGTCGCGCATCAAGGGCGTGTACTCGGTCGACCGCGTGTCGGCCGAGGCCGCGAACTGATCACTTCTGGAGCGAAGCGGCCGGCGCGGGCTGGCCCGGCTCGCCGAGGCCGGCGAAGAGATCCTTCGCGGACTTGGTCGAGTGGCGACCCAGGCGGTTCTTCCGCTTGCGCCCCATGTTCTTGTGCGAGCGCTTGCGCTTGTTCTCGGAGGCGGCGGTGTTCGAAGCCATGGTCCTGATTCCGTTCGGGTGAGCGGCCGTTTCTAGCCGCGGGGCCCTGGAATGTCAACCACGGGGCGGCCCGGCCCCGGGCTCAGCTCTCGAGGGCGACCTCGGCGGACTCGGACGCATGTCGCAGCAATGCTCGCAACTTGCGCCCGGTCTCGCCCGCCATGTCGTGGAACTCGACCCCGAAGCCGGGGTCCTTGCCCTGCCGCAGCCAGGCGACGGTGCCGGTCGCCGCGAGCGCCTCGCCGTCCGGCGCGGTGATCGTCAGCTCCACCTCGGTCGCCACGGCGGGCGGGGCATCGGCGCGCACGAACGCGCCGCCTGCCGACACGTCCTCGAGCGTCGTCGCCCGCGCCGCGCCGCCGCGCGCGTTCCACGTGGCCTTCAGGTGCGCCGGGAAGCGCGCGTGATCGCGGGGCGTCGTGTGGATCGTCGCCTCGCCGCGCGCGACGGCGAGCAGGAAGTCGCGCGTCGTCACGTCGGCAGGCGAGAACGCGAAGCGCAGCCCGTGCTCGAACGCGATGCCCATCACCTGCGCGCGCACGAGGGCGCGGTTGGGGAGCCCCGGGAAGCTGATCTCGATGAGGACCTCCTCGCCGATCGTCGCGTCCGTGCGCGTTCGCGTCGACAGCGAGCCGCCGTCGGACGGGTGATACGCCGCCAGAAACTCTTCCTTGGTCGCGAACGCGAGCGTGACGAGTCGCATGGGTGCTCCGGTTGCTTTCCCCGCAGGATGTCCTTACGATTCGCTGGATTGCAAGGTAGGGCCCGCCCCTTTGAGGACCGACATCCGGTCCGAAACGGATCCCATGAAAGTTTGCCCCAAGTGCGGAAAGCAGTACGCGGACGACGCCAACTTCTGCACCAACGACGCAGGCCGTCTGGTCGCGATGTCGTCGTCGGCTCCGGCGGCTGCTCCCGTGACGGCGAGCGCCCCGGCCGCCGGCCCGGGTCCGGGCGCGACGCAGCTCCTGGGTGGCCGCTTCGAGCTCCGTGACCGGGTGGGCGGGAGTGCGACGGGCGCGGTGCACAAGGGTGTGGATACGCAGAACGGCGCCACCGTCGCCGTCAAGCTGATCGCGCCGGCCGTGGTCGCGCAGCACGCGCAGCGCGTCGAGCGGGAGCTCAAGCTGCTCGAGAAGGTGCAGAGCCCGGTGGTCGCGCGCGTGCTGGCGTCGGGCAAGCACGGGGACCAGCTCTGGGCGGCGATGGAGTGGGTCGAGGGCGGCGTGCCGCTGCAGCAGGCGGTGCCGGCGAGCGGCATGGACTCGGAGAAGGCGAGCGAGATCGCGGTCGCGGTCGGCGGCGCGCTCGTCGAGGCGGCGAAGGTCGGCGTCGTGCATCGCGACCTCGCGCCGAAGAACGTGCTCGTGTCGTCGGCGGGGGTGAAGCTCATCAACTTTGCCCTTCCCGTCCCGGCGGTGCCGGGGGAGCGCGTCGCGGGTGTGCCGTCGTTCGTGTCGCCGGAGGTGATCGAGGGCAAGCCCGTCGATCAGCGGTCGAGCACGTACTCGCTCGGCGCGCTCTACTACTTCCTGCTCACGGGGCAGCCGCCGTTCACCGGCGACACGCAGGCGGTCCACGCCGCGCACCTGAGCGGATCGGCGGTGCCGCCGTCGCAGAAGGCGCCGGTCGCGGCCGACATCGACTCGCTGATCGGGCGCGCGATGGACCGCAACCCGGCCAAGCGCTACCTGACGCTGCGCCAGTTCATCGACGACATCGAGCGCGTGAAGTCGGGGCCCGAGGGCGGGACGAGCTCGACGGCGCCGTTCGGACGTGCGGGCGCGGCGAGCGGGGCCGACGGCAAGGGCAAGAAGCGCGAGCCGGCGGCGACGATGCTCGGCGTCGGCGCGCTCCAGCAGGCTCACGCGGCCGCGGCGAACTCGTCGGCGCAGCCCGTGTCGCAGCCGGTGCAGGCGATCTCGCAGCCCGTGCCGCAGCCGGTGGAGCCGGTCTCGCAGCCGGTCCAGGC
>JAIOII010000936.1 GCA_019912685.1 Kofleriaceae bacterium | reverse complement strand
GACCGAGCACGCCCGCGCACAGGAGCGCCGGCTCGCCGTCGCGCTGGAGCGCGCGCACGAACGCGACGTTGTCCTCGTTGAGCGGCCGCCCGGCGAAGCGCGACGCCTCGACGCGCTCCCGGCTCGCGCGCCACGTCGCGGCCAGCACCATCGCCGGCACGCCCGCCTCGTGGGCTGCCTCCACGTACTCGCGGTGGACCTCGACCAGGATCGACCGCGCGGCCTCGTCGTGGATCAGCGCCGAATGCGCGACGTGCTCGTCGAGCCGCAGGTCGCTGCGCCGCCGCATCCGCTCGAACACCGACCCGCCGCACAGGATCGGCCGCCGTTCCGCCAGTGCCGCCACGAGGCCCATGGCCCGAGCTTATCGCGCAATCGAGAGCGAGCGTGGGCCGGTGGCTTGCTCGACCAGGAAGGCGGCGAAGAGGTCGCCGAGCGGCAGGTCGCACAGCGCCTCGACGAAGAGGAACTGGCCCTGCGAGTTGACCTCGAGGAACACCGGCTCGCCGTCGTCGGTGAGCTTGAGGTCGAAGATGCCCATCACCAGGCCGAGGTCGCGCAGCGTCGCGCGCAGCTTGCGCTCGAGCGCGACGTCGAGCTCGCAGCCGCGGAAGGGGACGGTGAGATCGAGACGCCAGTCGAGGCGATCGGCGGTGATCATCGCGGCCACGCAGCGGTCGCCGAACACCGTGACGCGCAGGTGGCGCGCGCCCGGGACCTGCTCCTGGTAGATCGCCGGCGCGAGGGCGAGGACGTCGTCCTGCTCGAGGAGCTCCCGGCTGACCACCGCGGTCTGGACCACCTCGACGCCGCGTGGGGTCGCCACCGGCTTGATGATCGCGCCGGGGTGAGCGGCGCAGAAGCGCCGGATCGCGGCGGGCTCCTGGCCGACCAGCGTCGCCGGGATGCGCAGGCCGGCGCGTTGCGCGGCGCGCAGCTGCACCAGCTTGTTCTCGGCGCGCACGGTCGCGGCGGGGTGGCTGATCCAGCGACCGGCGAAGCCGTCGAGGAGGATGCCCTCGACGACGCGCTCGATGCTCTTGTAGATGTGCAGCTCGTACGCCGGGTCGACGCCCTCGGGCAACGTCTGCCGCACCGTCGTGCGTCGGTACCACAGCGCGTCGAGCGTGCGGACGTCGACGGTCGGTCCGTCGCTGGTGGGCAGCCGCGCCGGCGCGCCGTCCTCCGACGACCAGTCGAGGCCGCCGCGCAGCGCGAGCTCGTCGCTCGGGATCAAGCAGCACCAGGCGCCGTGCTGCTCCTCGAGCTTCTTCCTGATCAGATGTCCGTGGCCGTCGTTGCCGTACGTGACGATGCCGATCCTCGGTTCCATGGCACACCCGCGGTGAGAGGTGAGGAGACGCCGGCCCGCGGCGTGACCGCCGGCCGGCGTCGGGACGACTCAGCCCTGGCAGTCGTCCGCCTGGAGGACGTCGGCCCAGCCTGCCGAATGCGAGAACGAGTCGGTGTTGGCGGCGCGGCCGCCCACGACCCGGCGCAGCTCGCTGTCGAACAGCTCGAGCCGCTCGGGGCGCTTCACCTCCTCGTGGTTGCCATCGACACGCTTCTGATAGAACACTGCGGGAACGAGTTTCTTCACGTCTTTCTCCTTGGAGGCCGCTGACGACATCGCCAGCGTCGAGACATCCTGCGACGCGCGCGGAGATCGGCGCGCTCGGAGAATCGGGCATGACCCGGCATCCTCGATGCGCGTGGACGGAAGTTTCCAGCCGGTGCCACCGATGACTCGGGACGCTCGTCGCCGGCGAAGGTCTCAGGTGTGGTCGTGGTCGCCGCAGCCGTGCTTCGACGCCTGGTCGCAGTGGCAGTCGAAGCAGCCGTGGTCGGCGCACGTGCCGCACGAGCGGGCGACCTGCTTGCGCAGGGCCTCGCGCGCCCGGAAGATCCGCACGCCGGCGTTGCTGCTCGTGATGCCGGCCTCGGTCGCGTAGTCCTTCACCGAGACGCCGTCGATCTCGATGCGCCGCAGGGCGGTCGCGTACTCCGGCTTGAGGGTGTCGGCGAGCTCGCCGACGCACTTGCAGACGACGCGGTGGAGCTCCTCGTCGGTGCCCGCGGCGTCCTCTTGCTCGGCGGCGTAGGCATCGAGGCGGCGCGCCGCGGAGGCGCCGCGCCGCTGGTGATCGATGATCGCGTTGCGGAGCACGCGGTAGAACCAGCCGACCGCGGTGTCGCGCACGGTGTCGAGCTTGTCGATGCTCCGCACGAACGCGTCCTGCAGGATCTCCTCGGCCAGCGCGCGATCACCGACGCGGCGCTGCACGAACGCGAGGAACTCGCGGTGGTTGGCGACCAGCGTGGCGACGATCTCCGGCGGCGGTTGGACGTCCAGCTCCGCGGCGTCGTCGGTCGGGTGTCCGTGGTCGCGCATCGTGGCTCCAGCTTACTCGAACCGGCGCAGGGCGATGGAGTTGAGGAGGACCGACACCGACGACAGCGCCATCGCGGCGCTCGCGAGGATCGGGGAGAGCTGCCAGCCGGTGAACGGGTAGAGGAGGCCGGCCGCGACCGGGATGCCGATGATGTTGTAGATGAAGGCCCAGAACAGGTTCTGGCGGATGGTGCGGAGCGTGGCGCGGGCGAGGCGGAAGGTCCGCGGCAGCGCGCCGATGCTGCCGCGCAGGAGCGCGATGTCCGCGGTCGCGACGGCGATGT
>JAIOII010000935.1 GCA_019912685.1 Kofleriaceae bacterium | reverse complement strand
GTGGAGCATCGCGCGCGTCTCGTCCGGGAGGTCGAGTGCGCCGCCGGTGAAGACGACGACGTCGTCGGTCCAGGCCCGGAGCTTCAGCGCGAAGGGCAGCACGTGGTGGGCGTCGGCGGCGCGCGCGAGGAAGCCCCATCGCCGATCCTGGACCTCCCAGCCGTGGCAGTACGGGCACTGGAAGATGGCGTGGCCCCAGAGCTCGCGGAACCCGTCGAGCGGGAGCGCCTCGTCGACCATCCCGACCGCGAGCAGGACGCGGCGCGCCTCGACGGTTCCCGACGCGAGGGCGACGGCGAAGTGTCCGCGCGCGCCGGTGATCGACGCCACGCGCTCGTCGCGGACCTCCACGCGCGGGTACGCGCGGAGCTGCTCGCGGGCGATGCGGCGGAAGTCGTCGGGCGGCGTCCCGTCGCGCGTGACGAAGTTGTGGATGTGGGTCGCGGCGGCGTTGCGTCGCGGCCCGGCGTCGCAGACGAGGACGCGGCGGCGCGCGCGGCCGAGCGTGAGCGCCGCCGCGAGGCCGCCGGGACCACCACCGATGATGACGACATCGAACATGGAGACGTTGTAACGCCGCCCGGCGCGGCGCGGCAGGGCGCCGGTTTCGACCGGATCGGCGTGGACTTCGATCGACGGGGGCGATCGGTTGCGCGCGCGGCCTGCGCGCGCACGGTGCGCGACGGCGGGGTGGGGGGCACGAGACGTCGCGGCGTTGCGGCGGGCCCAGCGCTTGCTGAGTGCGCCGCGCATGACGAAGTCGAGCATCGCGATCATCGGCGGCGGCGTGGCCGGGCTGTCGGCAGCCCACGAGCTGGCGGAGCGCGGGTTCGAGGTCACGGTGTACGAGGCGCGCAGCGCGATCGGCGGCAAGGCGAAGAGCCAGCCGGTCCTCGGCAGCGGCACCGGCGGTCGCCGTGATCTGCCCGGCGAGCACGGGTTTCGCTTCTTCCCGGCCTTCTACCGCCACGTCGTCGACACGATGGCCCGGATCCCCGACGGTGACGTGACGGTCGCCGACCACCTGCGGCCGGCGCCCGAGGCGGCGCTCGGGCTGCCCGACGGTCAGCCGCTGGTGCGCTTCCTGCGCCGGCGGCCACGTCGCCCGTCCGAGCTGGCCGCCACCTTCGCGGCGGGGTTCCAGGGGCTGGGCGTGACCGCCACCGATCTGGTGCGCTTCGGCGAGCGCGTGCTGCGCTACTACACGTCGTGCCCCGAGCGCCGGCTCGCCCAGTACGAGGGCATCTCGTGGTGGGACTACCTCGGCGGCGATCGCTACTCGCCGGCGTTCCAGCGCTACCTGGCGGCGGTGCCGCGCGTGATGGTGGCGATGGATCCGCGCCGCGGCAGCGCGCGCACGATCGGGGACATCTCGATGCAGCTCCTCGCCGATCAGGCTGCCGACGGCCGCCAGGCCGACCGGCTGCTGGCCGGGCCGACGTCCGAGATGTGGATCGATCCGTGGCGCCGTCACCTCGAGGCGCTCGGCGTGCGGTTCCAGCGCGGCGCCGCTCGCGCCATCCGCGTGCGGCGCGGAGCGATCGCCGCGGTCGAGCTCGAG
>JAIOII010000934.1 GCA_019912685.1 Kofleriaceae bacterium | reverse complement strand
CGCGAGCGCCGGCCGGTCCTCGACGCGCACGACGAGGCGCAGCCCCGACCAGACGTCGTCGATCGCGCAGACCTTGTTGTCGACCAGGCCGCCGGCCAGGCCGATGCGCCGCACCACGTCCTCCGTGATGTCGGTCGAGCGGCGCGACGTCTTCTTGGGCCACGCGACCCAGAACCCGCCGTCGGGATGCATCCGGTGCAGGAGCCCGGTCCACTTGCGCTCGAGCTCCGCGACGCGATCGACGAACACCACCATCACGTCCACCGGCGCCGGCCGCAGCTGGCGGAAGAGGCGCGCGCCTTCCGGCAGCTCGAGCGCGTTCTCGAAGCCGGCGGGAGCGCCGCCCGTGACCACGACGACGTGGCCGGGCTTGATCCCCAGCTTCTTCGCGAGCGGCGTGCCCGAGTACCCGGCCATCCGGCACATCATGCCTGGACGCTCTGTCACCGCAATTGTTTCCCGCAGTCATTTCGCCGCGGTCCCGACGCCTCACGCCGTCGCCGCCGGGGGTAGCGAGCGGGTAGCGACCCATCGCATCCGGAGCGACGTGGTATCGAGAGCTTTCGCAGGAATGGGCAAGCTGGATCGCGCTCATGACAGTGCGTTACCCCGCGCACACACCTCCCATATCCGGTCGATGCCTCACCTCCGCTCAGGACACTACGTATGTAGGGCACCATGACGACTGTCCTCGTTATCTGTGAAGACGATTCGCTCCGGACGGCCTGGAGCGACGCCGTCACCCGCGCCGGCCACGCGTGCCTCGCCGTCCCCGCGCTCTTGCCCGGGCTCGATCTGCTGGGCACGAAGGTGATCGACGGGCTCCTGGTCGACGCGCGCGAGGAGACGTCGCTGCAGCTGCTCGCCGCGGTCTCGGCGTACCGGCCGATGCCGCTCACCGTCATCGTCCACGATCACGACGCCGGCATCCCCGCGCGCATCCGCGGCGCCGCCCTGCGCCGCACCGACGCGTCGCCCGAGCGGCTCGTCTACCTGCTCGGCCGCATGCTCGGGCACACCGAGCTCGCCAACCCGACCAACCTCCCCGTTCGCGTCACCCCCGCCGCGCTCAAGTGGACGTCCCGGCTCTCGCCGCCGCACGTCGGGGTCGACCTCGACGAGGACGACTCGGGCGAGATCCGCCGCGAGTTCGAAGGTGAGACCAACCCGGACGGCTACGAGCTCGCGTCGGGCTAATCTCCCCGCGTGCCCACCGGCCTCCTGCTCATCAACCTCGGGACTCCCGACGAGCCGACCCCCGCCGCGGTCAAGCGCTACCTGCGCCAGTTCCTGAACGACCCGCGCGTGCTCGACATGAACGTCCTCGGGCGCAAGCTCCTGCTCGAGGTCGTCATCCTCCCGCGCCGGCCCGCGCAGAGCGCGCACGCGTACCAGCAGATCTGGGACAAGACGCGCGGCTCGCCGCTCCTCTTCCACGGCCACGACCTCGTCGCGGGCGTCGCCGAGCGGCTCGGCCCCGACTGGAAGGTCGAGCTCGGCATGCGCTACGGCAGCCCCGACATCGCCGGCGCGCTCGATCGGCTGATCGCCGCCGAGTGCAGCCGCATCGTCGTCATCCCGCTCTATCCGCAGTACGCGTCGTCCTCGACGGGCAGCTCGCTCGAGCACCTCTACACGCTCGCGTCGCGCAAGAACAACGTGCCGCCGCTCGCGGTCGTGCCGCCGTTCTTCGCCGACGACGGCTTCCTCGACGCCGCGGTCGCCGTCGCGCGCCCGCGCCTCGACGCGCTCGCGCCCGATCACGTCCTCTTCTCGTTCCACGGCCTGCCCGAGCACCACATGCGCGACGGCGATCCGTCGGGCCAGCACTGCCTCGCGTCGCCGTCGTGCTGCGACGCCGTCGCCGGCCCGTCGCGCGACTGCTACCGCGCGCAGTGCTTCGCGACCGCGCGCGGGCTCGCGGCGCGGCTCGCGCTCCCCGAGGGCGGCTGGACCGTCTCGTTCCAGTCGCGGCTCACGCGCGTGCCGTGGATCAAGCCGTACACCGACGAGGTGCTGCCCGAGCTCGCCAGGCGCGGCGTGAAGAAGATCGCGGTCCTCTGCCCCGCGTTCGTCGCCGATTGCCTCGAGACGCTCGAGGAGATCGGGATCCGCGCCGCCGAGCAGTGGACCAAGGACGGCGGCGTGACGTTGGAGCTCATACCTTCTCTCAACAGTCATCCGGCGTGGGTCGACGCCGTCGTGAATCTCGCGCGGCGTGTATAACCGCGACATGTCGTCCGTGCTCGCCGATGTTGCTGGCGATCTCCTCATCGTCCGACCGCCCGTGCCTGCCACGTGCAACAAGGCCGGCGCCAACTACAAGAGCGAGGTCACGCACCTCGACTACGCGCCGCGCCGGGCCTATGACGAGTGGCTCGCGATCTGCGACGCGATCGTCGCCTCGGGCGGCGACGCGCTCTTCGCGTACGAGCCCGGCGACGAGCCGTTCCTCGGCCACGCCGCGCTCGAGGTCGATGGCGACGGCGCGATCCGGCCCGCCGGCTCGCGCGAGGTCCTCGGCAACCTCGTCGACGTCGATACCGGCCGCGTGTTCACCGCCAACGGGCCGTGGGTGACGGTCGTCGATCGCGCGCTGCGCGCGGTGATGCCCCACATGCTGCCGCACCGCCGCCGCGAGGGCGCCTACTTCCACGAGCTCCTGGGCCGCATCGCCGACGCGGCGGGCCTCAGCTTCGAGCCGACCGAGAACCCGCACCGGTGGGAGGGCATGGCCGACATCGCCGTCGCCGGCGACAAGGTCATCCTCACGTTCGCCGTCGCGGGTCACTACGACCGCGGGCTCGCCCCCAAGAGCGCGCGCAGCTCGCGCGAGGGCGTCACCTTCGCCGCCGATCACGTCGGCGTCGCGCCCAGGGCGCGCGTCTACGCCGAGCTCGTGTACCCGCACTTCCACGGCGACACCGTGCACTTCGGCGTGCGTCCGCCCGACGGCGGTCCGGCCGTGCTCGTGCACTACGCGGGCGGGCTGTGGGGCGACGGCCACGACGTCGTCGCGCGCGCGCTGCCCGGTCGGCTCGTCCCGATCGGCATGGCGGACGCCGTTCACAACTACGCGGGGAACTCGCGTCAGGTGAACCGCGGCGTGCTGGTGAACGAGGACGTGAGCGCGGGCTTCGTCGCGTCGCTCGAGCGCCTCGGGCTCACGGTGCATCGCGTCGCCCTGCTCGAGCTGTTCGGCAAGGCGGGCGGCGGACCTGCGTGTGCGACGCTGCAGCTGCCGCGGTCCCTGTCGCTCCCACCGGAAGCGCCGTTCCGCTTCAGCGCCAACCGTGAGGCCGCATTTGCGCGGCGGGGGGCGATCCCCGAGCGCCTCCACGTGTCACCCGAGTTCTTCGCGGGCAAAGCCCGCGGATAGACTGGCGTCGAGCGCGGGAGTCGATTTCCCGGTCCACCCCCCACTTTCCTGTGCTGGCGGTCATCGGCCTGACAGAAAGTGCCCCAAAGACTGGAAACTCGGCCCACATGTCGATAAACACGCAGCATCGCTCGCACCCGCCCAGGGGGAATCCGGGGGCGGCCGGAACACCGGAACTTAGTGACTAGCAACAAAGGATCGAGACTCCCATGAGACTGCCATCCTTGCGCCGCACCCTGCACATGACCCTCGGTGGTGCCGTCGGTGCCGCCCTCGCGCTCAACCCTTCGACGGTGACGACCGCTTCGGCGAACGTCGAGGTCGGCGCGACCGCCGGTCTGCACACCTTCAGCGTCAACAACGAGCTCGGCGTCCCCGACATCGAGACGGCGACGTCGCTCCGCAACTCCGCGCTGTTCGGACTGCGGCTCGGCGTGGGCTTCGGCGACATGCTTGGCGTCGAGGCCGAGGTCGGCCTGATCCCGACCGAGGAGCGAAACCTCGTCTACGACGTCTGGGTCGCCACGTACCGCGCGCACGTGATCGCGCAGTTCGGCGCGAGCAACCCGAACAAGAAGCTCATCCCGTTCGCCCTGGTCGGCGGTGGTCTGTTCCACGTCGTCGACTCGGGCAACGAGGACCGCGTCGCCAAGGACAAGGACGAGGGCATCTACGTCGGTATCGGCGCGAAGTACCGCGTCGAGAACGGCTGGGGCCTCCGCCTCGATGGCCGCTGGATCGCGGTTCCCTCGAGCGACGCCGACGCGTCGGGCGAAGCGAACAAGGGTCAGGCCTCCGACTTCGAGGTCCTGCTCTCCGTCTACAAGGAGTTCGGCCGCAAGACCGCTCCCAAGGAGGAGGTGGTCGAGGAGCCGCCGCCCGACAACGATCCGGACAAGGACGGCGTCGTCGGTGACGCCGACGGCTGCCCCAACGATCCCGAGGACGCGGACGGCTTCGAGGACGACAACGGCTGCCCCGATCCCGACAACGACGGTGACGGCGTCGCCGACGCGTCGGATCAGTGCCCGATGGAGGCCGAGGACGCCGACGGCTTCAAGGACGACGATGGCTGCCCCGATCCGGATAACGACGGCGACGGCATCGCCGACGCGACCGATCAGTGCAAGGACGAGCCCGAGGACGCCGACTCGTTCCAGGACGAGGACGGCTGCCCCGATCCCGACAACGACGGTGACGGCGTCGCCGACGCCGCCGACCAGTGCCCGGACAAGCTCGAGACCAAGAACGGCTACCAGGACGGCGACGGCTGCCCCGACGAGGTCCCGGCGGCGGTGAAGAAGTTCACGGGCGTCATCAAGGGCATCAACTTCAAGACCGGCTCGGCCGAGATCCTGAAGTCGTCGAACAAGACCCTGAACGCCGCGGTGAAGGTCATGACCGACTACCCGGACCTCAAGCTCGAGATCCAGGGCCACACGGACGACGTCGGTGACGACACCGCCAACCAGGAGCTCTCGCAGGCGCGCGCCGACTCGGTGAAGGCGTACTTCGAGGGCAAGGGCATCCAGGCCGACCGCCTCATCTCGAAGGGCTACGGCGAGACCGCTCCGACGGTCGACCCGGCCGGCCTCAAGGGCGGCAAGCTGAAGGCGGCGCAGGCCAAGAACCGCCGCGTCGAGTTCAAGCTCGTCAGCGAGCTGACCGAGGCGCCGGCCGCTCAGCCGTGACGCTGTAGCCGGAAGGCTGTGATGGAGGGCCCGGGCGACCGGGCCCTTCGTGTTTTCGGCTATAACCTCCGCCCATGCCGCTATCGGAAGACCTGCTCCCCGTTCTCGCGTGTCCGGAGTCGAAAGAGCCCTTGCTCTACTTCGCAGGCGGCGAGGACGGGAAGCAGCCGGAGGCGGCGTTCCTGCTCGCGACCGGATCGCGCCTGCGGTACCGGATCGAGGGCGAGGTGCCCGTATTGCTCGTGGAGGAGGCGGAGCGCCTGGAGGCCAGGGAGGTCGAGCGGTTGGTGAAGCGGGCGGAAGCCCTCGGGATCAAGCCCGGATCGGGCACGGGCACGGGCACGGGCACGGGCACGGGGTCCGAGATGGGAAAGCGTTGACCTGGGGCGGCTTTACGTGTAGATCGCTCGCTCCTCGCCCGGACCGTCTACCGGGTAGACCGACTCACACCTGACCTTCGGAGACCGGCGTGCTCAAGTCACTGTCGATTTTCACGGGGAACGCCAACCGGGCGCTGGCGGAAGAGGTGTGCAAGTTCGTCGAGATCCCGCTCGGCCGCGCCGACGTCACGCACTTCTCGGACGGCGAGATCTACGTCGAGATCGGCGAGAACGTCCGCGGCGTGAACTGCTTCGTCGTGCAGCCGACGTGTACGCCGCCCAACCAGTCGCTGATGGAGCTGCTCATCATGGTCGACGCGCTCAAGCGCGCGTCGGCCGGCTCCATCGTCGCGATCATCCCGTACTTCGGCTACGCGCGGCAGGACCGCAAGTCGAAGCCGCGCACGCCGATCACCGCCAAGCTGGTCGCCAACCTGCTCACGGCGGCGGGCGCCGATCGCGCGCTCGCGATGGATCTCCACGCCGGACAGATCCAGGGCTTCTTCGACATCCCGTTCGATCACCTCTTCGCGATGCCGGTGCTCATCGACGAGCTCCGCGCGCTCGGCTACGGCGGCGAGGACACGGTCGTCGTGTCGCCGGACGCCGGCGGCGTCGAGCGCGCGCGCGCGTTCTCCAAGCGCCTCGGCTCGACCCTCGCCATCATCGACAAGCGCCGCGCCGCGGCCAACGTCTCCGAGGTGATGAACATCGTGGGTGACGTGAAGGGCAAGCGCGCGGTGATCGTCGACGACATCATCGACACCGCCGGCACGCTCACCAACGCGGCGCAGGCGATCAAGGACGCCGGCGCCTCGCAGGTGGCGGCGTGCGCGTCGCACCCGGTGTTCTCGGGCAAGGCGGTGCAGCGGATCACCGATTCGCCGCTCTCGCACGTGGTCGTCACCAACACCATCCCGCTCTCGGACGCGGGCCATGCCTGCTCCAAGGTCCGCGTGAAGTCGGTCGGCCGTCTGCTCGGCGAGGCCATCAAGCGCATCCATCACGGCGACTCGATCAGCTCGCTTTTCATGTAGAGGAAACGTCATGTCAGCCATCGGACAGCTCACCGTCTCGCTCCGCAACACCTCCGGCAAGGGCGCCGCGCGCCAGCTCCGCACCCAGGGCAAGGTCCCGGGCGTGTTCTACGGCGCGTCCACCGATGGCCCGATCGCGCCGTTCCAGATCGCCGTCGACGTGAAGGCCCTGCGCGCCGCGCTCGATCCCGTCCGCCGCCAGAACACCGTCATCTCGGTCACGATCGAGGACGGCGGCCAGGCCGTGCGCACGCTGTCGGCGCTGCTCAAGGACTACCAGCTCGATCCCGTCCGCCGCGACGTCACCCACGTCGACCTGCTCGCGATCGATCCGCAGAAGGAGGTCGTCGCCACGGTGCCGCTCGAGTTCAGCGGCAAGCCGGCGGGCGCGATCAACGGCGGCGTCATCCACACGGTGATGCGCAACGTCGACGTGCGCTGCAAGCCGGGAGACATCCCGGTCAAGCTCGTGCTCGACATCTCGCCGCTCGAGATCGGCGACGTGCTCCACGTCAGCGACGTCCAGCTGCCCCAGGGCGTGGTCGCCGTGACCGGCGGCCGCGACGCGGTCATCTCGCTGCAGGCGCCCGAGAAGGAGGAGGCCGTGGCGGCCCCGACCGAGGGCGCGGCTCCGGCCGAGGGTGCCGCGGC
>JAIOII010000933.1 GCA_019912685.1 Kofleriaceae bacterium | reverse complement strand
GGCGGCAGCCCGCGCGCGAGCGCCGCCGCGGCCGGCGCGAACACGTCGCGGCCGTGGAACGTCTCCGACGGCGCGGGCATGCGGAACGCGGTCGACGTGATCGCGTGGACGCTCTCGGGGCGATCGCCGACGTAGGCGAAGAGCCCGTTGTCCGGCCCGACGTAGAGGTGCCCGCCCGCCGCGATGACGACCGGCGTGCGCGCGCCGCCCACGCCCGGATCGACGACGGCGACGTGGATCGTGCCGGCGGGGAACTCGGGCGCGCTCGTCGCCAGCACCCACGCCGCGTGCGCGATGTCGTGCCGCGGCACGTCGTGCGCGACGTCGACGACGACCGCCTCGGGCGCGAGCCGCAGGATCACGCCCTTCATCGCGCCGACGTAGCCGTCGGCGTACCCGAAGTCGGTCGTCAGCGTGATGACGGCGGCCACGTTCCGATGCTATCAGGAGGGCATGAACAAGGTCTTCGCCGATGCCGCGTCGGCGCTCTCCGACGTCAGCGACGGAGCGGTGATCCTCTCCGGCGGGTTCGGGCTCTCCGGCAACCCGGAGAACTGCATCCGCGAGCTGCGCGCGAAGGGCGTCAAGGGCCTCACGATCGTGAGCAACAACTGCGGCACGACCGACAAGGGCCTCGGCGTGCTCCTCGCCAACGGCCAGGTGAAGAAGATGATCTCGTCGTACGTCGGCGAGAACAAGATCTTCGAGAAGCTGTTCCTCTCGGGCGAGCTCGAGGTCGAGCTCTGCCCGCAGGGCACGCTCGCCGAGCGCATCCGCGCCGGCGGCGCCGGCATCCCGGCGTTCTTCACGCCGACCGCGTACGGCACCAAGGTCGCCGAGGGCAAGGAGACGCGCGAGATCGACGGCAAGCGCTGCGTCCTCGAGCACGCGATCCGCGGCGACTTCGCGATCGTGAAGGCGTGGAAGGGCGACGCCTGGGGCAACCTCGTCTACCGGAACACGTCGCGCAACTTCAACCCGATGATGGCGGCGGCCGGCAAGGTCACGATCGCCGAGGTCGAGGAGCTCGTGCCCGTCGGCGAGCTCGACCCCAACACGATCCACACCCCGTCGATCTACGTGCAGCGCATCTTCCAGGGCACCGGCTACGAGAAGCCGATCGAGCAGCGCACCACGCGCCCGCGCACGACCCCGGGCACGACCACGAGGAGCGCCTGACATGGGACTCGAACGAGATCAGATCGCTCGCCGCGTCGCCGCCGAGCTGCGCGACGGCTACTACGTCAACCTCGGCATCGGCATGCCGACCCTCGTCGCCAACTTCATCCCGCCCGGGATGGACGTGGTGCTCCAGTCGGAGAACGGGATGCTCGGCATCGGCCCGTTCCCGTACGAGGGCGACGAGGACCCCGACCTCATCAACGCGGGCAAGCAGACGATCACCGCGATCCCCGGCTCCGCCTTCTTCGACTCGGCGGAGAGCTTCGCGATGATCCGCGGCGGCCACGTCGACGTGTCGATCCTCGGCGCGATGGAGGTCTCGCAGTCGGGCGACCTCGCCAACTGGATGATCCCCGGCAAGATGGTGAAGGGCATGGGCGGCGCGATGGATCTCGTCGCCGGCTCGCGCCGCGTGATCGTGATGATGGAGCACACCGCCAAGGACGGCTCGCCCAAGATCCTCGAGCGCTGCACCCTGCCCCTCACCGGCGTCGGCGTCGTCCACACCATCGTCACCGACCTCGCCGTCATCGACGTCACGCCCTCGGGCCTCGCCCTCCGCGAGCGCGCCCCCGGCGTCACCGTCGACGCCATCCGCGCCGCCACCGGCGCCCCGCTCACCGCCCCCGCCGACGTCCCCGAGATGCAGGTCTGATGCGCGCATGGCCGCGCGCAGCCCTGATGGCGGCGATCGTCGCGGGCGATGTCGCAGGCGATCGGGTCGCGCAGGCGCAGTCGGTGCGGGAACCCGAACCGACCACATGGGCCGGCATCGGCTTCGTGCTCGTGCCCGAAGGCACGCTGACGGTCGAGGATCCTTACGGCCATGACCGGATTCCGTTGCAGACCGCCTACGGCGTGGAGCTCGTCGGCGTGCGCGCGTTGCTTCCCAGGCTCGAGGGGGTGGTGGCGCCGCGTCTCCTGTTCGACATCGCACCCGAGGGCGCGATCGAGACGATGAAGCAGCTCGATCTGCGCCTGGGACTCCGCGGCGGCGCGCCGCTCACGCCGACGCTCGCGGTGTACGGATATGGCACGGCCGGCTACTCGATCCTCGAGTTCCGCGAGACCAGCGGCGCGACCGCCCGCCCGTCTGGACTGAGCCTGGGGGCTGGCGTCGGCATCGGGTACCGGGTGAACCCGCTCGCGATGGTGACCCTGTCCATCGGATATGAGCTCGGCTTCCAGCGCTGGCACCCCACCGGCTACACGGTGAACTTCGAGCATGATCATCTCGACGTCACCGGCGGCCTGCAGTTCGCCCTGAACTGAGCTGACGCTTCGTCGATCGCAGCCGCGGTCGTGGGTTCCGGTCGTTGGCGTGGTCGTGGTCGGCGACGTGATCGTGGACCTTGACGGCGACGGCGACGGCGACGGCGACGGCGACGTGGACCTGGCCCACCAATTCACGTCGCCGTCGCACCTCGAAAGCCGGATCCGCGCGGTGACGTGGGTTCGTGCTCGCCCGACGGGGCGGCGGCGCGGTAGCTTCGGCGGGCCGTGTCCGACAAAGAGAGCGCCAAGGGTGAGAAGAAGGCACCGCGGCTGCGCAAGCCGCGGTTCGCGACCGACGCCGAGATCGAGGTGAAGGGGGCCTACGGGCCCGGGGACGTGAAGGCGGACGTCGAGCGCGACCTGGGCGCGCCCGGCAAGTTCCCGTACACGCGCGGCGTGCAGGAGTCGATGTACCGCGGGCAGTTCTGGACGATGCGCCAGTACGCCGGCTTCGGGACCGCCGCCGAGTCGAACCGCCGCTACAAGTACCTCCTGTCGAAGGGCGGCAAGGGGCTCTCCGTCGCCTTCGATCTGCCGACGCAGATGGGCAAGGACTCGGACCACCCGACGGCGCAAGGCGAGGTCGGCCGCGTCGGCGTCGCCATCGACTCGCTCGAGGACATGCGCGTCCTCTTCGACGGCATCCCGCTCGGCGAGGTGTCGACGTCGATGACGATCAACGCGACGGCGGCCACGCTGCTGGCGCTCTACGTCGCGGTCGGCGACGAGCAGGGCGTCGCGCGCACCGAGCTGCGCGGCACGATCCAGAACGACGTGCTGAAGGAGTACATCGCGCGCGGCACGTACATCTACCCGCCCCGCCCGTCGATGCGGCTCATCACCGACACCTTCACCTTCTGCGCCCGCGAGGTGCCGCAGTGGAACACGGTGTCGATCAGCGGCTACCACATCCGCGAGGCCGGCGCCGACGCGGTCCAGGAGGTCGCGTTCACGCTCGCCGACGGCATCGCCTACGTGCAGGCCGCGCTCGACGCCGGCCTCGCCGTCGACGACTTCGCGCCGCGTCTCTCGTTCTTCTTCAACGGGCACAACAACTTCCTCGAGGAGGTCGCCAAGTTCCGCGCCGCCCGCCGCATGTGGGCGCGCATCATGCGCGACCGCTTCGCCGCCCGGAACCCGAAGAGCATGATGCTCCGGTTCCACACCCAGACCGCGGGCGTGACGCTCCAGGCGCAGCAGCCGCTGGTCAACGTGGTGCGCGTGACGGTGCAGGCGCTCGCCGCCGTCCTCGGCGGCACGCAGTCGCTCCACACCAACAGCTACGACGAGGCGCTCGGCCTGCCCACCGAGCAGGCCGCCCTCGTCGCGCTGCGCACGCAGCAGGTGATCGCGCACGAGTCGGGCGTCGCCGACTTCATCGACGGCCTCGGCGGCAGCTACGCCGTCGAGCACCTGACCGACGAGATCGAGCGCCGCGCCCAGGCCTACATCGACGAGATCGACCGCCAGGGCGGCGTCATCCCGGCGATCGAGAAGGGCTACCAGCAGCGCGAGATCGAGCGCCGCGCCTACGAGCACCAGCGCGCCGTCGAGAAGCAGGAGCGCGTCGTCGTCGGCGTGAACGACTTCGTCCTCGCCGAGGAGCCGCCGGTCGAGGTCGCGACCATCGATCCCGCCCTCGAGCGCGATCAGGTCGCGCGCCTCGCCGCGATGCGCGCCCGCCGCAACGCCGACGAGCACGCCCGCACCCTGCGCAACCTGGGCGACGCCGCCCGCGCCACCGACAACCTCCTGCCGCCCATCCTCGCCGCGGTCAAGGCCATGGCCACCGTCGGCGAGATCGCCGACACCATGCGCGCCATCTTCGGCGAGCACCAGCCCACGCGCACCCTGTAGGCCTTCGCCCTTCTTCCCGAGGCCTGCAGCCCGAGGCCCGAGGCCCTTGATTTCTCTGACCTTGTGGGTTCCCATGGGTAGGCCTGGGGGGGCGACGCATGCCGGTCACCAAGAGTGAGCTCATCGAACAGCTGTCCGAGTCCTTGAAACTTCCCAAGGGCAAGGCCGAGCTCGTCGTCAACGTCATGTTCGACGCGATGGTCGGCGCGCTCGAGCGCGGCGAGCGCATCGAGATCCGCGGCTTCGGCAGCTTCGAGGTCCGCAGCTACAAGCCGTACGAAGGCCGCAACCCGCGCACCGGCGAGCCGGTGCAGGTGAAGGCCAAGCGGCTACCGTTCTTCAAGGTCGGCAAGGAGCTCCGCGAGCGCGTCAACGCCTCGACCGGCGCCCTGGAGCAAGACGATCACGACGACGACGTCGTGGGCGACGACGAGATGGGCGGCGGCGGCGACGACGACGACGGCAACAACGGCGACTGAGCCGCGCCGTCGATCGCCTCGCGCAGCTTGCGCCGCCGCGCCCCCGACGACACCGCGTGGCGCGCGAGCGCGCTCCACAGCCGCAGCTTCTGATCGGCGAGCACCTCGGAGCCCGACACGCGCGCCGCGTACATCTCGAGCACGTCGGGATCGAAGAGCACGAGGCTCATCCACCGCTGCCAGCCCGGGCCGGCCTGGTAGAGCAGCCGCGCGAGCCAGCGGTCGAGCGCGAGCTCGCGGCCGACCGTCGCGCGGCGCAGGGCCTTCCGGTACCCCGCGAAGCCGACGTCCCCGGTCGCGAGCGCCCGCGCCGCGGCGTCGCCGGCCACCTGCGCCTGCTCCATGGCGACGGCGATGCCCTCGCCGGTGAGGCCATCGATGCCCGCCGCGTCGCCGACGGTGAGGAGCCGCGGCGCCGACACCGGCGCGCGCGGGTGGTAGCCCCACACCGGCCAGGCGCGCGAGCCCTTCGCCGGCAGCGCGATGCCGTAGGGCTCGAGGCCCTCGCGCAGGACGCGCAGGAGCTCGGGGACGCCCTTGCGCGACGACGGGTAGTGCATGACGCCGACGTTGGCGCGCCCGCCGGTGACCGGGAACACCCAGAGGTAGCCGCGCATGCCCGTGCGCATCGGCGTGAAGTCGTAGACCATCGCCGTGTCGGCGAGCTCGGCCGGCAGCTCGTGCATGACGAGCCGGTGGGGCAGCGCCTTGGCGTTGCCGGTGAGGTGCTTGCGCACGACCGACGCCGCGCCGTCGGCGCCGACGACGACGCGCGCGCGCAGCTCGCGGCCGTTCTCGAGGCGCACGGTGACCG
>JAIOII010000932.1 GCA_019912685.1 Kofleriaceae bacterium | reverse complement strand
GAGCTGCCGCGCCTCACCGCGACCTTGCCGGTCGCGCCCGCGAGCGTGTCGACCGCTCGCACCGCCTACGTCGCCACCTGGGCGACCGTCTACCTGCTCGTCCCGTCCGCGGTCGCGGCCGTCATCTCCGGGCGCCCGATCACGGCCGCCGTCACCGCCGCCGCCGGCGCCCTCGCCGGGCTCCTCCTCGGCCGCCTCTCCCGCTGACGGCGCGCTGGCGCGCCGCGCGCTACGTCCGGAACACGTGCAGCGAGCGGGCGCACGTGTCCGAGTCGCGGCCGCCCTGCTTCAGATCGAACAGGCAGACGACCTCGGTGCGCTCGCCGGGGACGACGTTCGCGATGAACCGCGTCACCGACGACAGGATGAAGTACAGCCCGAGCCCCGCGCCGCCGTTCTGCGGCGACGCGCGCGGCCGGCCGCGCTCGAGGCGCGCGCGCTGGAGGTGATCGAGGATGACGTCCTTGGCCAGCGCGCCGTAGCGATCCTCGACCGACACCGCGAAGTACCGCCCGTCGGAGGCCCAGCGCAGCGTGGCCTCCGAGTCGCCGACCTGATCGCTGATCCGGTTCGGCGTCACCGGCGCCGTACCGCTGGCGACCGCCGGCGCGTCATACATCGCGTTCATCAGGAGCTCGTCGACGACGCTCTCGATGCGCGCGATCGTCGGCCGCCGCGCCCCGGCGTCGCGCGCCGACGCGGTGACGGCGAGCAGCGCCTCGCGCTTGGCCTCGTACGACTGCACGTTCGCGTCGTTCACCTTCACGCCCCACGCCAGGTACTTCTCGAGCCCGAAGATGTCGCCCGACGTGAGCTTCACGCTCGTGACCACGAGCTCGGCGTCGTCGGGATCCTCGGCGTCGCGGATCACGTGGTTCCAGCGCTCGCGGCGCATCGCGTCGACCACGAGATCGTCCTCGAGCGACGCGCCCATCACGATCAGCGCGCGGCCCTTGCCGAGCGCGTCGCGATCGTCGTTGCCGAGCGTCGCGTAGGTCGGCTGATCGATCACGACGACCGCGTCGACGGGGTCGGTGCCCGAGACCGCATCGGCGAACTCGACCTGCGTCCCGGCGGCGTGGAAGGCCCGCCGGAGCGTTCGCCGGAGCGTCACGCTCGACGTGACGCAGACGGCGCGCGAGGAGGCCGACACGATCGGGAGGATACGGCAGGTCTCGCGAAGGGGTCAAACTCGCGACGGGAGGCTTCGGGGTAGCGCGCGCGGTTTCCCCGACGGGCGCAGATGCACCTACCAGCGTCGCCACCTCGCCGGGGTGAGTGGCGCCCGCGTCACATCCACTGATACGATATTTGCGATGGCCGAACCCCCCTCGGGTGACCGCCCGCCGCGGCCACCACCGTTGCCGGCATTGCCGCGTCGCAGCGCCGAGGGTGGCCCCTTGCCTTCTCTGCCCACGGTTCCGCGTCCGCCACCACCACCGCCGCCGTCCTCGCCCGCGGCGGGCACCGGCATGGGGAGCACCGCCTCACCCGCGCACGTCCCGCAGGCCACGCCGGTGCCGTCGCCCGCCGCGGGCGAGGACGGCGGCGGTGGTGGTGGCGGACGCGGAACCGTGGGCAGAGAAGGCAAGGGGCCACCCTCGGCGCTGCGACGCGGCAATGCCGGCAACGGTGGTGGCC
>JAIOII010000931.1 GCA_019912685.1 Kofleriaceae bacterium | reverse complement strand
ATCCGCTGACGCGCATCGTGACGCCAGCGCTGCTGGCGACCGGAGCGGTGTCGATGGCGGCGGGCGTCTACCTGGGCCGGCGCGCGGAGGCCGACGCCCGCGAGGTCAGCGACCGCTGCGCGATGGGCTGCGAGTGGTCCGAGGTCCAGGCGCGCGACGCGTCCGGCCGCCGCGCGCAGACGCTCCAGTGGGTCGCCTACGGGCTCGGCGCCGCGGCGTTCGCGGGGGCGGCGACGACGTACTACGTGGGGCGCCGCCGCGGTGACGCCCGGGCCAGCGTCGCGATGCACCCGCGCCGCGGGGGCGGCGTGCTCACGCTCGAGGGCTCGTGGTAGTCGGCCTGCGGCATGCCATCGTGCTCGCGGCGCTCGTCGCCGCGTGCCGCTACGAACCTTCGCTCGATCCCTGCCGGGTGAGCTGCGCCAGCGGCGGATGCCCCGCGGGGATGTCGTGCCGCGGCGACGGGTTCTGCCACGAGGGGGCGGCGGACGAGCCCTTCACCGCGTGTCCGATGGACGTCGACGCGTCGGACCTCGACGCCCCGAGCCTCGACGGCAGCGAGCCGCCGCCGATGATCTTCATCCCCGCCGGGCCGTTCGTGATGGGCAGCGACGACAGCGAGGGAGACGCCGACGAGCTCCCCGAGCGCATCGTGACCCTGTCGGCGTACTCCATCGATCAGCACGAGGTGACCAACGCGCAGTGGCGCGCGTGCGTGTCGGCGGGCGTCTGCTCCCCGCCGTCCTCGATCAACTCGCGGACGCGGGTCGGCTACTACGCCAGCCCGGAGTTCGATGACTACCCGGTGGTCTACGTGAGCTGGACGCAGGCACGCGTCTACTGCGTGTGGGCAGGCAAGCGGCTACCGACCGAGGCCGAGTGGGAGAAGGCGGCCCGCGGCGGGTGCGAGCTCGTCGAGCCGGCGACCTGCGGCGCCGAGGACGAGCGCACCTTCCCGTGGGGCGAAGCACCTGCGACCTGCGACCGCGCCAACTTCGATCCGGCACCGGAGTGCGTCGGCGACACCGATCGCGTGGGCGCTCGCTCGCCGCTCGGCGACAGCCCGTACGGCGTCCAGGACCTGGCCGGCAACGTGTGGGAATGGGTCCAGGACTGGCACGACCTCTATCCGCCGGGGGACGTCACCGATCCGACCGGCCCGTTCACCGCCACCGAGCGTGTCCAGCGGGGCGGCGGGTGGAGCATCGACGCCAGCGCGCTGCGCGTGGCGAATCGCAGCAAGGTGGAAGTGACCAACCAGGTCTGGATCCGCGGCCTGCGCTGCGCGCGCTCGCCGTGACCGTCGAATGAGGCGTCGCCGTGACCCCATCACGTCTATATGATCGCTCCATGGCTCCCGGCGACTCGATCCGCAAGACGTACGCCGCGATCGGCGGCCAGGAGCTGCTCCGGATCGAGATCGACCTGGACGGGCGGATGCCACCCGAGCTGACGCCGGCCGAGGCCGAGGTGGCCTCGATGCTGCTGCTCGGGATGAGCGATCGCGAGATCGCGCAGCGGCGCCGGACCACCGTCCGCACCGTGGCCAACCAGCTGCAAGCGATCTACACGAAGCTGGGCATGAACAGCCGCGCCGAGCTGGTCGCGCACCTCGCGCACCGCGTGATCGGCCGCTGACGGCGGCGGCCGCGCGTCAGACGCGGGGCCACGGCAGCATCTTCACGGTGTCGTGACCGTCGTCGATCGCGATCGCGGCGGCGAACGCGGCCGAGACGTCGTGATCGAGGCAGAGCTCGGGCACGGCGCCGGCGTCTTCGCCGCGGCGCTCGACGCCGTCCAGCACGTAGGCGCGGAGCTCGCAGACCACGAGCGTGAGATCGTCGTCGGCGGCGGTGACGGCGGCGAAGCCACGCAGCGCCGCCAGGATGTCGGCGCGCAGGCGGTGCACGTTCGTGGTCTGCGCGGGCGTGTGATCGCGGAGGAGGCGTCGCAGGCGGCGCTCGCCGAACCGCCGGCCGTCATCGCCCGCGCGATCGGTGAGGCCGTCGGTGGAGACGAGGAGGAGGTCGCCGGGCGCGAGCTCGGTGCGAGCCAGGCCCATCGCCGACGTGGCGCTGCCCAGCGGCGCGCCGCGCGCGACGACGACGTCGAGCGTGC
>JAIOII010000930.1 GCA_019912685.1 Kofleriaceae bacterium | reverse complement strand
GTCCACGCGCGCGCGCGGTGGCGTTCGATCGCCTCCGCCAGCTCGGGGATGCCGGAGCCCGTGCCGAGGCCGCGGTTCGCGATCGTGCGCACGATCTCGACCTCCTTGCGCTCGCCCTCGGCGCGCAGGTCGAGCATGTGCATGAGGTCGCGCTCGGTGCGGTCGGCGCCCTCGCGGTCGGCCTTGTTCACCGCGAGCACGTCGGCGATCTCGAGGATGCCCGCCTTGATCGCCTGGATGTCGTCGCCGAGGCCGGGCACGGTCACGACGACCGACGTGTGCGCCGCCTTCATCACGTCGACCTCGTCCTGGCCGACGCCGACGGTCTCGATGAGGATGCGCGCGTAGCCCATCGCGTCGAGCACCGCGACGACGTCGAAGGTCGAGCGCGACAGGCCGCCGAGGTGGCCGCGCGTGGCGAGCGAGCGGATGAAGACGCCGTCGTCGGTCGCGTGCCGCTGCATGCGGATGCGATCGCCGAGGATGGCGCCGCCCGAGAACGGCGACGTCGGATCGACCGCGACGACGCCGACCTTCTCGCCCGCCTTGCGGTAGTACGCGATGAGCGCGTCGACGACGGTGCTCTTGCCGCCGCCCGGGTTGCCGGTGATCCCGACGATGAAGGCGTTGCCGGTGTGCGGGAAGAGCGCCTTCAACGTCTCGAGCCCCGCGGGGCGGCGGTCGTCGAGGTCACGCATGAGGCGCGCGGCGGTGCGGATGTCACCGCCGGTGATGGCGGCGACGCTGCGTTGGATGGCTTCTACCGTCATGGGGACTTCTTGGGGGCCGTCGCGGGAGGCTTCTTGAAGCGCTGCTCGGGGCCGGCGGGCGTGTAGTACTGGATCGCGGCGGTCGCCTCGGTGGCCTCGAACGCGTGCTCGACGCCCGCCGGGACCTGGACGACCGACGTGCCGGTCACCGGCACGGTGGTATCGGCGATCGTCATCGCGCCGCCGCCGCCGAGCACGTAGAGCGCCTCGGTCTCCCTGGCGTGCACGTGCGCCGGCACCTTCTGCCCGGCGTCGACGAGGAGATAGCTCAACGAGACCGCGCCGCCGGCCGCGGGCGGCTCGACGAAGATCTGGCTCTTGCCGCCGGTCCGGACGTACTCCTTCGCGTCGGCGAGGCGCACGACCTGCACCTGCGGCTCGCCCTTCCTGAGCGGTCCGAGCGTCGTGGGCTTGCCGGGCACGGCGCCCGCGCGCAAGGTGCCCTCGCGGCCGCCGGGCACGAACGCGACGTGAGCCTGCAGGATCGGGGTGCTCTCGATCGCCAGCCGTGCGCCCCTGGGCACGATCATCACGTCGCCGGGGCCGACGTTCAGCGTCTTGCCGCCCGCCAGCCGGACCGTGATGATCGAGACGTTCGACATCGCCCACAGCTCGAGGCGCTCGGCCTCGCGCGGGCCGATGCTGCCGCCGCGCGCGCTCACGTCGGCGAGCGAGATCGCCCGGTTCCCGGAGCTGGTCTCGTCGAGGAGCACGGCGATGTCGACGCCCGCCTGTGCCTTGTGGGGCGCGAAGCGCCGGTCGACGACGTTCTGCATCGCCGGCGCGTCGAAGTGGAACGGCAGCTCGATCACCTGTCCGGCGAGCGGCGGCGCCCATGCGTAGGCGGCGAGCACAGCCGTGAGGCACGACGCCAGGACGTCGTCGTCGGTGGTGTTGGCGGTGATCGTGACGGCCGCGCCGGCGCCCGACGTCGGGCCGATGGCGACGAGCGCGCGCACGTCGCCGGCGAGCCGGAAGTCGTCGGCGGCGGCCGCCGCCCAGCACTGGTTCGCGACCGGCGCGAGCGCGTTCATCGCCACCTCGATCGCGGCGATGCGCTCCTCCTCCGGC
>JAIOII010000929.1 GCA_019912685.1 Kofleriaceae bacterium | reverse complement strand
GAGCGCGGCGACGGCGTCGGCCGGCGTGCGCAGGCCCGTGCGCGCGATCGTCGTGTTGGTCGCGATGATGCCGTCGAGGCCGAGCTCGACGGCCATGTCCGCGACGGCGTCGATGTCGTCGTCGGCGAGGTCGGGCGCGATCTTCACGAGCAGCGGCACGCGCCGCTCGGGGCTCGCGCGGTCGAGCGTGGCGCGCACGTGGGCGAGGAGCGGGCGCAGCTTGTCGACCGCCTGGAGGTCGCGCAGGCCGGGCGTGTTCGGCGAGCTGACGTTGACGACGAGGTAGTCGGCGAGGCCGGCGAGGCGCTCCGCCGACGCCGCGTAATCGGCGAGCGCGCCCTCCTCGGGCACGACCTTGGTCTTGCCGATGTTGATGCCGAGGAGCGGCACCGCGGGGCGGCGCGCGAGGCGGCGCGCGGCGACGTCGGCGCCCTGGTTGTTGAAGCCGAGCCGGTTGACGAGCGCGCGGTCCGCCGGGAGACGGAACATGCGCGGCTTCGGGTTGCCGGGCTGCGGCTGCGCCGTGATGGTGCCGACCTCGATCGCGCCGAAGCCGAGCGCGGCGAGCGCCGCCGGCCCCGTGCCCTCCGTGTCGAACCCGGCGGCGAGGCCGAGCGGCGACGGCACCTCGCGCCCGAAGACGGTCAGGCGCAGCGCCGGATCCCGCGCGGCGCAGAGCCAGCGCGCGATCGCCTTGGCCCCGGGGAGCCACATCATCGCGCGCAGGAGCGCGAAGCCGACGTGATGCGCGGTCTCGGCGGGCAGCCGCTTCAGCACCAGCCAGAACAGCGCGCGGTAGAGCACGGCCCGCTTCCTACCATAGTAGTGGGTACCGATGACGGCCGACCGCGGGGAGCGTGTCGAGGTTCATCGTCATCCCGGCGGCGGCCGGCCGCATCCTCGGGGCCACGCTCGCGCGCGACCATGCTCGCCGTCGCGATCCTCACGCACTGTGCGTGCTTCGGGGTGGCGCTGGCGCTTTCGCGCCGTTGACCACGTGCACGGTCTGGGTCGGGAACGCGAAGCCGCTGCCTCTCGACTCGACGATCTCCATGAACTCGAGCAGGACGTTCTGGCGGATGAGCTGGAACTCGCCCCAGTCCGACGTCTGGAACCACGCCATCACCTCGATCTCGAGCGACGTCGCGCCGAGGCCCTTGAAGCGCACGACGACGGTGTCGGGCCAGATCCTGGGGTGGGCGCGCAGCGTGGCCTCGAGCTGCTCGAGCACCTCGCGCATCTGCGCCGCGGTCGTGCCGTAGCGCAGGCGCAGCTCGCACGCCAGCCGGATGCGATCGCGCGCGGTGTACGACTCGACCCGCTGGTCGGCGAGCTGGCCGTTGGCGATCGTGACCAGCGTACGGTCGAGCGTGCGGATGCGCGTCGAGCGCAGGCCGATCGCCTCGACCGTGCCGAGGTGGTCGCCGACCTTCACGAAGTCGCCCTCGCGCATCGGCTGATCGACGGCGATCGACATCGTCCCGAACAGGTTCTCGACGGTCTTCTGCGCCGCCAGCGCGATCGCCAGGCCGCCGATGCCGAGGCCGGCGATCAGGCTCGCGACCGAGACGCCGAGCTGCGCGAGCACGACGATGACCGCGAGGATCACGATCACCACCTTCGCCACCCGGCTCGCGATCGAGAGCAGCGAGCGGCTGGCCGGCCGCTCGATCGCCCACGGGCGCGTGGCCATCACGCCCACCACCACGTCGATCGTCCGGAAGACGATCCACATGACGAGCGCGGTCGTCAGCACCGCGATCACCGACGAGACGGTGCCGAGCCCCCGCGCGTCGATGGGCAGCCAGGGCAGCGACGCCCGCAGCGCCTGCACCGCCACGAGCAGGCTCACCGGCGTGGCCACCGCGCCGATCACGAGGTCGTCCCACTCCCACGAGCTGCGCCGCGCGGCGCGCACGATCAGGGGACGGAGGATGGCGAGCGCCAGGCGGCTCGCGATGAACGCGCCGATCACCAGCCCGGTGACGACGACGTACGGCGAGCGCAGCGTGGCGACCGCCTCATCCATGCGCGACGCCCTTCAGCGGCAGCCGGGACAACGCGCCGAGGAAGCGCTCGGCCCAGGCGTGCGAGGTGTCGCGCTCGACGGCGGAGAGCATCTGGCCGTGGCGCTCGCGGCGCTCGGGCTCGGGCATCGACAGCGCGCGGTGGAAGTCATCGGCCATGCCCTCGGCGTGGAACGGGTTGGTCAGGACCGCGCTCTTCAGCGACTCGGCGGCGCCCGCGAAGCGCGAGAGCACCAGCACGCCCGGCCGCCCCGGATCCTGCGCCGCGACGAACTCCTTGGCGACGAGGTTCATGCCGTCGCGCAGCGGTGTCACCAGGGCCACGTCGGCCGCGCGGTAGAGCTGCGAGAGCACCTCGTGGGTGTACGAGCGATACAGGTAGCGGACCGGCGACCAGTCGGCGTCGCCGAAGCGGCCGTTGATGTGGCCGACCAGGTACTCGACCTGCTGGCGCAGCTCGGCGTACTCGGGCACGTCGGAGCGCGACGGCACCGAGACCTGCACGAAGGTCACGCGCCGCCGCCACTCGGGGTGGCGATCGAGCAGCCGCTCGAACGCGGCGAGGCGCTCGGGTACGCCCTTCGAGTAGTCGAGGCGGTCGACGCCGAGCAGCAGCTTGCGATCGCCGAGGGCCGCGCACAGCCCGTCGACCTCCGGTGACGTGGGCTGCGCCGGATCGGGGCGGAACGCGGCCGGCTCGATCCCGATCGGGATCGCCTCGATCCGCGTCGTCCGGCCCGCCGACCGCGCGGTGCCGCCCGTCGCGTCGACGCCGAGCACGCGGCCCAGCGCGTCGATGAAGTTGCTCGCGTAGCGCTGCGTGTGGAACCCGACGACGTCGTACGCGAGCATCGCGCGCAGGATCTCGGAGGCCCACGGGAACGTCTCGAACAGCTCCGCCGTCGGGAACGGGACGTGGAGGAACAGGCCGATCGGGCCCGTGTGCCCGCGATGCCGCATGGCGGCGCCGGTGAGCAGGAGCTGGTAGTCGTGCACCCAGACCGTCGCGTCGTCCTCGGCGAGCTCGCCCGCGAGGCGCGCGAACGTCGCGTTGGCGTCGACGTACGCGACCCAGTCCTCGTCGCGGTAGCGCACGCGGCCGGGGAAGCCGTGGAAGAGCGGCCAGAGCGCGCGGTTGCACAGGCCGCCGTAGAAGTGCTCGTGCCACGACGCCGGGAAGTCGAAGCACGCGCGCGCCGGACGCGACGCCGCGTCGACGACGAGCGATGGCTCGCGGTCCGCGATCTCGCCGCTCCAGCCGAGCCACACGCCGCCGCGGTGCTCGAGCACGGGCTCGAGCGCCGCGACCAGCCCGCCGACCTGGCGCTGGCGATCCGCCGGGCGCGGCGACGGCATGCGGTTGGCGATCACGACGAAGGGCGCGCGGGTCGACTCGCGCGCGTCGGCGTCGATGTCCTCGATCGGCGGCATCTGGTCGGCGTGCAGGCCGCGCACCGCGGCGAGCCACTCCAGGAGCTGGTGCGCGCTCGGGACGTCGGCCACGAACACGCGCGCGTGCGAGAGCCGATCGGGGCGTCCGACGGCGACGGCCAGATCGCGGTCGGTCAGGGCGCGGAACATGTCCTCGTCGGTGAGGTCGTCGCCGAGCGCGAGGAAACACGTGTCGGCCAGGCGCTGGCGCGCCCACGTGACCGCGACGCCCTTGTGGCATGCGCGCGGGCGGACCTCGACCATCTGCACGCCGTCGAGCCGTTCGTGGTCGAGATGCGTCTCGAGCCACTCCTCGATCGCGAGCTCGGCCGCCGGCACCATCACCGCGCGATCGGCGGCCGAGACCTGCCGCCAGTGCAGCGCGCAGGACAGCGACTTGCGCTCGACGCGCGCGCCGTCCACGGTGGCGGCCAGCGCGAGGAGCTGCGCGGCGATGCCGTCGAGCGCGCCGGGATCGTTCACGCGCGCCGGCCCACTCCACTCGGTGCCGTCGTGGCGCCACGACGCGTGCTCCGCGAACCACCAGGCCCCGGGGACCAGGCGGCGCAGCGGATCGATGGCGGTGCGCGGCCGTCCGCTGATCACGATGATCTGAACGCCGAGCTCGGTGAGGATGCGCAGGCGGCGAGCGACGTCATCGGTCAGCACCGCCTGCTCCAGCGTGGGAGCGAAGGGGATGAGCGTGCCGTCGAGGTCGACGAGGAGCGCCAGCCGCGGCTGGCGTGCCAGCTGGGCTAGCGTCGTTGCGTGATCGTGGGGGCGGGCCATCGGGAAGTTCCTCGAGGAGTGGAGCCGGCGGCCCGACCAGCTCGATTCGACCTACAGCCCTCGGCTGCACCCACGTTTCTACACTGGCGGCATCCTAGTGCACTCGGCCGCTCGGGGCAACCACCGTTTGAGCTCAAACGGTCTTGGCACGCGTGCTTGCGCCGTCGACGCGCACCCAGCCGTGCGACTCGAGCCAGCTCGCCGCTGCGTCGGCGCGATCGACGTGCACGGCGATCGCGACCGTGTCGTTGGCGCGCAGCTCGGTGCGGCGCACGACGGGCATGACCTCACTCCCGCGGGTGAGCGCGATCGGCAGGAGCACGTCGAGCGGACACTGCTCGAGCCGCACGCCGCGCGCCGCGCTGCTGGTGAGGCGCCACGATTCGAGCCTGAGATCGCCGTGACGGGCGCGCGCGAGCCAGGTGTGGAGATCGGTCTCGCCGGCGAAGAGGACCTCGATGTCTTCGCGCTCCACCAGCTCGGTGGTCACGCCGCGGTGGTCCTGCTCGAGGGCGACGGCCAGCTCGGGTCCGCGCAGGTCGCGGGCGATGCGTCGCGCGAAGAGGTAGTTCACGTGCTCGTTGGGCGTGAGGCCCAGGGCGTGGCGCGTCGAGAAGATGCCGGCGTCGACGAGCTTGGCCGGGGAGAGCGCGTCGGTCTCGATCACGGCGAGCCCCTCGTCGCGCGCGGCGGCGCAGGCCTCCGCGCTCGAGTCGATGACCAGCACCTTCACGCCCTGGCGCGCGAGCGTGCTGGCGACGAGGCGGCCCAGGGGGTTGGCGCCGAGCACGAGGAAGCCCTCGCGCGCCGGCAGGCGGACGCCGAGCCAGCCGGCCACCGGTCCGGCGCTGAGGCCCTGGAGCGTGACGGTGCCGGCGATGACCAGGAAGACCATGGCGCGCATCTCGGTGCCTCCGGCGATGCCGGCCTCCGCGAGATCGACCGCGAACAGCGAGGCGACCGCGGCGGCGACGATGCCGCGCGGCGCCAGCCACGACAGGTACAGGATCTCGCGCCAGCCGAGCTCGGAGCCGCGCGTGCTGGCGAGGACACACGCCGGGCGAACCACCGCGGCCAGCAGCGCGAGCAGCGCGGGACCGCGCCACCCGAGCGCCACGACGTCGTCGACGCGCACGTCGGCGGCGAGCAACACGAACAGGGTCGCGACCACGAGGTCGGTCAGCTGCTCCTTGAACTCGGCGACCTCGGCGAGACGTCCGAAGCCGACGTTGCCGACGACGAGCCCGGCCACGATGGCGGCGGTGATGCCGCTCTCGGGAGTGAGCGCGTCGCTGGCGTGGAACGTCGCGACCGCGACCGCGAAGGCCAGGATGTTCTCCATCCCGTGCGGGACCACGTTGCGCAGGCGCAGGAGCCCGACGAGGAGCGCGCCGCCCGCGAAGCCGGTGAGGCCGCCGACGCCGAAGCGGAGGAAGATCGAGAGGCCGCCGTAGGCCGCCTCGCTCTGCGACCCGGCGAGCGCGATCTCGAGCGCGACGACCGCGATGGTGGCGCCGACCGCGTCGATGAAGATGCCCTCGGCCACGAGGATCGCCGCGAGGTGCGGCTGCAGCCGCAGGCGGCGGACCAGCGGCGTCACCACCGTGGGGCCGGTGACGATCACGAGCGTGCCGAACAGGATCGAGAGCCGCCAGTCCCAGCCCATGACGAGGCGCGCCGCGAGCGTGGCGAGGACCGCGGTCACGAGCGCGCCGATCGTGACGAGGCGCCGGATCGGGCGCGCCTGCTGGCGCAGCACCGGGATGCGGAGGTTGAGGCCGCCTTCAAAGAGCACGACGGCGACGGCGAAGCCGACGAACACCCCGAGCGCGCTGCCGAGCAGCGACGGGCGGATGACGTTGGCGACGTCCGGGCCGAGGAGCACGCCGGTCGTGAGCAGGAGGACGATGCCCGGAACGCGCGCGTGATGCGCGGCGAGCTGCGCGAGGACGCCGGCGAGCATCGCGAACGCGAGGGTCAACGCCGCGTGGTCGAGGGAGAGCGACACCGCCGCCAGTCTACTTGCATGGTCGCCCGCCGGGGTGCGATGGATACCTCGATGAGGCGACGCCGGTGAGCTTCGTTTTCGCGACCGGATGGGAGCGCGAGATCAAGGACGACGTCGCGCGCGATCGGCCCGACCTGCGACTCGCGTTCTCTCGGCCCGGCGTCGTGACGTTCAAGACCGACGTCGAGGTCGCGCCCGACGTCGCGCGGCCGTCGCCATGGGCGCACGTCTGGGGCGCGTCGATCGGCCGCACGGAAAACCCCGAGGAGGCGCTCGCGATGTTGCCCGCGGACGCGCGGCGCCTGCACGTGTACGTCCGCGACGCGAGCGCCGAGGGCACGCGCCAGCGCGTCGAC
>JAIOII010000928.1 GCA_019912685.1 Kofleriaceae bacterium | reverse complement strand
CCGACGACGCGCGCATCAAGAAGGTGATCCTCGAGGGCGGCGGCGGGCGCGGCAGCCGTGGGCGCGGCGGCCGTGGGCGGGGCCGCCGTCTCCGTCGACGACTCGGACTTCTTGCTACATGCCGCGGAGTAGAACGCGGCGCAGAGGAGGAGCGTGAACCTGAGCTTGAACATCGATCGGGTCTCCATTCTCACGGGGATATCGAGCGCGCACCGAGATCGGTCGCGGAAGCGCGCAGATGATCGATCAGAGCCGCCACGAAGCGCTGCGGCGGATCGCCGCGCGACAACATCGCCATCGGCTCGGGCAGCTCGAAGCGCTCCATGAACGTCGCCAGCAGATCGGCGCGGATCGAGAGCAGCGTGAGCGGCGCCCGGGCGAGCACGAGCGGGACCGCCGCGACGTGGCCGCCGCCGGTGGTCTCGAGCTTGGAGAGCTCGTCGATGATCGCCACGTCGCAGCCGGGCAGATCGCGCTCGAGCCACCCGCGCGCGGTGACGAACGCGTCGGGGCGGAAGACGCAGTTGCAGAACAGCTCCTCGCCCGGCCCGGGCGTGCGGCCGCGACGGCCGATCGACACCGCCGGCTCGGCGCGGCCGAGGCAGTGCAGCTCGTAGATGCAGCCGCCCTCGGGCGCGCGCAGCTGCGCGAAGCCCGCGACGCGCCGGCCGGCCGCGGTGAGCGCGGAGGCGATCGCGAACACCTCGTCGGACTTGCGCTGGCCGGGAGGGGTGAGCAGGAGCGCCCAGGACGGACTCGGCGAGGTTCGCGACATCGCGCGCGCGCACATGCACCGGCCACGCCAGGCCGCCGCAGCCCGCACAACACGCGCTTCGCGCGATCGCTGCGGGATGCGTGCGCACCGCGTGCAGGCCGCGCTTGACCGCCGTCAAGCGCGCGCACGCTTCGCGCCGGCGCCGTGGATCGGGGGCGCACCTCGTCGTACGCCGACCGCGCTTGACGGCGATCAAGTCGCGAGGCGTGCGCGCGCCTAGGCTACGTGCGTGCTGCCGCTGCCGCCGTTCGAATGGCTCGCGCCGCGCAGCCTGGTCGCCGCGCTCGAGGCGCTCGGCGAGGCGCCGCACGAGACCATGCTCGTCGCCGGAGGCACCGACCTCGTGCCCAACCTCAAGCGCGGCCTCCACCAGCCGCGGCGCGTGCTCGGCCTCGGGCGCGTCGACGAGCTGGCGCGGATCGACGAGGATCACGACGGCGGGCTGAGGCTGGGCGCGGGGCTCACGCTCGAGCGCCTCGCGTCGGCGCCGCGGGTGATGGAGCGCTATCCGGCGCTGGCGGCGGCCGCCGCGGCGGCGGCCAGCCCGCAGCTCCGCCGCATGGGCACGCTCGGCGGCAACCTGTGCCTCGACACGCGCTGCGCCTACTACGATCAGAGCGCCTTCTGGCGCGACGCGCTCGGCCACTGCCTCAAGACCTCTGGCGACACGTGTCACGTGGTCGCCGGCGGACGCCGCTGCGTCGCCGCGCTCGCGGCGGACACCCCGGCGCCGCTCGTCGCGTACGGCGCCGAGGTCGAGCTGCGCTCGCGGCGCGGCGCGCGCCGGATCCCGCTGCTCGAGCTCTACGGCGCCGACGGCGCGCGCCATCTCACCCGCGAGCCCGACGAGATCCTGACCGCGGTGATCCTGCCGGCGCCGGCGCCGGAGCTGCGCGCCGCCTACGTCAAGCTGCGCGCGCGCCAGGCGATCGACTTCCCGCTCCTGTCGGTGGCCGCGGCGGTGAGCGAGGACGACGTGCGCGTCGTGATCGCAGCGCTGGGGCCGCGGCCACCGACAGG
>JAIOII010000927.1 GCA_019912685.1 Kofleriaceae bacterium | reverse complement strand
CTTCTCCCACCAGGTCTGCGGCGCCGCGGGCGCGGCGCCGCAGACCTGGTGGGAGAAGGAGGCGGCGAAGCCGTACATCTACGACGGCACGTACTGGCTTCCGCCCGCGGCCTCGAAGGACGCGAAGGGGCCCGACGACCTGTTCATCTGGGTCCTCGGCATGTCGACGTTCTTCTTCTTCGGCATCCTGATCTGCGTCGTCTACTTCGTCATCAAGTACCGCCACCGGCCGGGCCACAAGGCCGAGCCGTCGCCGTCGCACAACGACGTCCTCGAGATCACGTGGACGGTCATCCCCACGATCATCGTCGTGATCCTGTTCGTCTACGGGTGGCGCAGCTACATCTCGCTGACCTCGATCCCCGAGACCCGCCCCGAGAACCAGATCATGGCGACGGCGCAGAAGTGGAACTGGAGCTTCCGGTACTACAACGGCGTCGAGGACAACGTCCTCCACGTCCCGGTCGACCAGCCGGTCAAGATCACCATGACCTCGACCGACGTGCTGCACAGCTTCTTCGTGCCGGTGTTCCGCGTGAAGCAGGACGTCGTGCCGCGCCGCTTCACCTACGTCTGGTTCTGGCCGACCAAGACCGGCGTGTACCGGCTGTACTGCACCGAGTACTGCGGCAAGGACCACTCGCTCATGAAGACCAAGGTCGTCGTGCATCCGGCCGGCAAGTACGAGCAGTACCTGTCGGAGGCGTACGCCACGCAGATGAGCATGTCCGGCCCGGCGCTCGGCGAGAGCGTCTTCAAGAAGAAGGGCTGCGAGGGCTGTCACTCCCTCGACGGCTCGACCCGGCTCGGCCCCTCGTTCAAGGGCGTGTGGGGCACCGACGTGAAGCTCGGCGACGGCTCCACCGTGAAGATGGACGAGACCTATATCCGCAACTCGATCCTGTCGCCGCAGGGGCAGTCGCGGCCCGGGTTCCCACCCTCGATGCCGGTCATCCCGCTCTCCGACAAGGAGATCGAGGGCGTGATCGAGTTCATCAAGGCCCAGAAGTAGAGGCCGGCCATGTCAGATAACGTCGACAACACCGTCAGCTTCCTCGAGGCGAAGAAGGGCCTGAAGAACTGGCTCTACACCCTCGATCACAAGCGCATCGGGTTGATGTACTTGTGCGGCATCCTCTTCTCGCTGCTCCTCGGCGGCGCGTTCGCGCTGCTCGTGCGCACCGAGCTCTTCAGCCCCGGCTACACCATCGTCGGGCAGGACTGGTACAACAAGTTCTTCACGCTGCACGGCGCGGTGATGGTCTTCCTGGTCATCATCCCCGGCATCCCGGCGGCGCTCGGCAACATGGTCCTGCCGATCCAGCTCGGCGCGCCTGACGTCGCGTTCCCCAAGCTGAACCTCGCCAGCTTCTACCTCTGGTGCTCGGGCGCCTTCCTGCTGCTCCTCGCCACCGCGCTCGGAGGCCTCGACACCGGCTGGACGTTCTACACGCCGTACAGCCTCGAGTCGCAGACCCAGGTCATTCCGGCGGTCGCCGGCGCCTTCCTCCTCGGCTTCTCGTCGATCTTCACCGGCCTCAACTTCCTGGTGACGATCCACAAGTTCCGGCCCGCGCACATGGGCTGGTTCCAGATGCCGCTGAACCTGTGGGCGCTCTACGCGACCGCGCTCATGCAGGTGCTCGCCACGCCGGTCCTCGGCATCACGCTGCTCCTCCTCTTCGTCGAGCGCTTCATGCAGATCGGCATCTTCGATCCGACGCTCGGCGGCGACCCGGTGCTGTTCCAGCACTTCTTCTGGTTCTACTCGCACCCGGCCGTCTACATCATGATCGTCCCGGGCATGGGCGTGATCTCGGAGATGATCACGACCTTCGCGCGCAAGCCCATCTTCGGCTACCGCTTCATCGCGTACTCGTCGGTCGCGCTGGCGCTGTTCTCGTTCCTGGTGTGGGGCCACCACATGTTCGTGTCGGGCCAGTCCCGCCTCGCCAACATGGTGTTCTCGGCGTTGACCTTCTCCGTCGGCATCCCGTCGGCGATCAAGGTCTTCAACTGGGCGGCGACGCTCTACAAGGGCGACATCCGGCTCGACACGCCGATGCTCTACGTCCTGTCGTTCCTCATCCTCTTCACCATCGGCGGCCTGACCGGCATCTTCCTCGCCGTCCTCTCGATCGACGTCCACCTCCACGACACCTACTTCGTCGTCGCCCACTTCCACTACGTGATGATGGGCTCGACGCTGGTCGCCTTCGTCGGCGCCTTGCACTACTGGTGGCCGAAGATCTCGGGGCGCATGTACCCGGAGAAGATCGGCCGCGTCTGCGCGTGGGGCGTGTTCGTCGGCTTCAACCTCACGTTCCTCCCGCAGTTCGTCATGGGCTCGCGCGGCATGCCGCGCCGCTACTGGGACTACGATCCCGAGTACACGCTCTATCACCGCCTCTCGACGGTCGGCGCGTTCATCCTCGGCATCTCCCTGTTCACCGTGGTCTGCTACCTCGCCTGGTCGCTGAAGCGCGGCAAGAAGGCGACGCAGAACCCGTGGGGCGGCACCACCCTCGAGTGGGAGGCGCCGACGCCGCCGACGACGTTCAACTTCCCCGAGCCGCCTCCCGAGGTCGAGATCTACAACTACGACGACCTGGAAGAGGTCCCGAACGCCAACGAGGACGGGGTCACCAACTGGGTGCGGCGGCCGGCGGCCAGCAAGCCCGCCACGTCGTCTCACCACTGACGTTCCGAGGTACGCCCAGATGAGCGACCACGATCACGACCACGACGACCACGGGCACCACGGTGGCCACGGCCACGGCTCGCCGTGGATCCAGCACCACTACGACGACGCGCAGCACCAGTTCGACTCCGGCAAGCTCGGCATCTGGTTCTTCCTGGTGCAGGAGGTGCTGTTCTTCTCGGGGCTCTTCGTCGCGTACATCCTCTACCGCCACCACCACCCCGAGATCTACGCGTACGCGCACAGCTACCTCGACGTGAAGTGGGGCGCGATCAACACCGCCGTCCTCATCATCTCGAGCCTCACGGCGGCGTGGGCGGTGCGCTGCGCGCAGCTCGCGCAGCGGCGAGGGCTCATCGCGTGCCTCGCGATCACGATCATGTGCGCATGTGGGTTCCTCGGCATCAAGTACGTCGAGTACTCGCACAAGATCCACGAGCGCATCCTGTTCGGTAAGAACTTCGACCCCTGCATCGCCTCGGGCGGCAAGCACCTCCTCAACAAGGAGAACTACTGCCCGGGCGTGAAGACGAGCGTCGTCTGGGACGCCAAGGCGAAGCAGGCGGCGCGCGGCTGTCTGGAGGCGCCGACCGGCTACGACTGGGACGCCGAGGCGAAGGGGATCCAGGGCAAGTGCGTCGTCAACGAGCTCACGATGAGCGGCGCCGGCGCCAACCGCAAGGAAGTGTCGCGCCGGCCCATCGAGGCGTGCGCGGCCGGGGCCGACGGCCACGGCGGCGGGCATGGCGGCAAGCAGACGTATCCGTGCTGGACGCTCGAGCAGAACCCGCACGTGTGCCCGAAGGGGCCGGGCGCGATGGTCCACTACGGCGATCACACGTCGCGCGGCGGCAAGATCGAGATCGAGGTGACCTGCGAGGCGGTGCCCGAGCCCGTCGCGCCCGCGGACGCGCTCGCGCCGGTCGCGGACACGATCGAGCGCGGCGAGGCTTCGTTCAAGAAGCCGGTCACGCCGAGCAAGCACGATCTGAAGCACGAGTTCCAGAACGGGCCGCCGCCCGAGCACACGAACATGTTCTTCTCGATCTACTTCGCGATGACGGGCCTCCACGGCCTCCACGTGCTCTTCGGCATCTTCGTGTACATCTGGCTCCTGGTGCGCGCCATCAAGGGTCACTTCACGCCGGATTACTTCGGTCCGGTCGACTACGCGGCCCTGTACTGGCACCTCGTCGACCTGATCTGGATCTTCCTGTTCCCGCTGCTCTACCTCATCCACTGAGGCCGTAGGAGAAGGACCATGGCTTCCGACACCTCATCCCGGCACGACAAGCACGACGAGCACGGGCACGGCATCGCTCACGTGGCGGCGATCAAGGTGCTGCTCGGCACCTGGATCGCGCTGATGATCCTCACGATCATCACCGTCGCCGCGACCAAGATCGACCTCGGCACCAACTGGAACCTCGCCCTCGCCATGGCCATCGCCGTGATCAAGGCGACGCTCGTGGTGCTCTTCTTCATGCACCTCGCGTACGACAAGCTCTTCCACACCGTCCTGGTCGTGGGCGGGCTCCTCGCCGCAGCCCTGTTCGTGGGCTTCGCGCTCATGGACTCCGGCCAGTACCAGCACACGGTCATCTGGGACACGGACCGTCCGCCGGCCGCGCCGATCGGGCCCCGGCCGGTCCCCTGACGACGTCAGGGGGTGTTCTTGATGCGGTCCGCGATGCCGCCCCGGCTGTCGGGGCGCGCGTCGGGGTACTCGGTGGCGTAGGTGTGCGCGGCGGCGCGGCACTTCGCGTCGAAGGACGACGCGCAGAGGATGCGCAGGCGGAGCCAGCGCGCGGCCTCGAAGTCCGGCGCGCTCCGGTCGAAGCGGCGGAAGTAGGCGTCGAGCGTGCGGAGCGCCTGCGCGTGCTGGCCGAGGTCGACATGCTGCGTGCGCGCGAGGCTGTAGAGCGCGGTGCCGGCGTTCGGGTCCATGCTGAACCCGAGCTTCGACAGCTCGGCGGCGCGCGCCTGCGGCGAGCTCGCGGTCGTGGCCATCGCGGGCGCGAGCGGTTGCTTGCGCATGAGCGAGCGGAGGTCGCCGGGCGTCTCCGCGGGAACGTCGTCGGGCCAGGCGG
>JAIOII010000926.1 GCA_019912685.1 Kofleriaceae bacterium | reverse complement strand
GCCGACTCGATCTTCGCCGTGCAGGGGCTCGGCAGCTTCGCGATCGGGGCGGCAGGAGACCGGGCGCAGCGCGCCCTCCTGCCCGCGCTCGCGGCGGGGGAGCTCGTCGCGGCGTTCGCGCTGACCGAGCCCGAGGCGGGCAGCGACGTCGCGGCGATCGCGACGCGCGCGGACGCCGACCCGGACGCGAGCGGTGCCTGGCGGCTCACCGGCGAGAAGATCTTCATCTCGAACCTCGGCGTCGCGACGCACGCGACCGTGTTCGCCACCGTCGATCCGGCGGCCGGCAAGAAGGGCATCACGGCGTTCTGGGTGCCGCTCGACACGCCGGGCGTGACCGTCATCGCGCAGGAGCCGATCGCGGCGCACCCGCTCGGCCGCCTCGTCCTCGACGGCGCGCGCGTCGGCGGTGACGCCATGATCGGCGAGCGCGGGCAGGGCATGAAGCTCGCGCTCCAGACGCTCGACACGTTCCGCGTGTCGGTGGCGGCGGCCGCGGTCGGCATGGCGCGCCGCGCGCTCGCGGAGGCGGTCGCGCACGTCGGCGCGCGCCGGCAGTTCGGCAAGGCGCTCGCCGAGCAGCCGCTCGTGCAGGCGCACCTCGCCGACATGGCCACGGCGATCGACGCGGCGCGGCTGCTCGCGCTGCGCGCGGCGTACCTGAAGGACACCGGCGCGCCGCGGACCACCGTCGAGGTCTCGATGGCCAAGCTGTTCGCGACCGAGGCGGCGCAGGACGTGATCGATCGCGCCGTGCAGCTCCTCGGGGGACGCGGCGTCATGCGCGGCGCCGTCGTCGAGCACCTCTACCGCGCGATCCGGCCGCTGCGCATCTACGAGGGCACGAGCGAGATCCAGCGGACCATCATCGGCAAGGCCGTTGCGCAGGGAGCGTCATCGTCATGACGAGCGTGAGCTTTCCGGACGACTTCAACCTGGCCGACTACTGGCTCTACCAGCGCCTGCGAGAAGGGCGCGGGGAGCACCCGGCGATCCGCATGGGCGACCGGTCGTGGACGTACGCGCAGGTCGCGGGCCGGAGCCACGCGCTCGCGCGCGCGCTCGTCGAGTACGGCGTGCAGCCGGGCGATCGCGTGTACATCGTCCTGCCCGACATCCCGCCGTTCGCGTGGGCGATCTTCGCGACGCTCACGGCCGGCGCGGTGGTGACGATGGGCAACCCGGTCGCGCCGGCGGCGGATCTCGCGCGCGTCGTCGAGTACACGGGGGCCAGGGTGCTGGTGACGACGCCGGCGGTGGCCGACGGGATCGTGGCGGAGCTTCCCGAGGAGAGCCGGCTCGCCAGGATCCTGCTGGTGCCGGATGCGGCGATCGACGACAACCCCGAGGCGGCGGCCGAAGCGGGCCCCGTGCTCGCCGGCGCGCGGCGGTGGTGGAAGTCGCTCGATCGCGCGATGGTGGACGGCGACGCGTCGATGTGCGCGATGCCGCGCACGCATCGCGACGACTGGGCGATCTGGCTGTTCACGTCGGGCTCGACGGGGACGCCCAAGGCGGCGATGCACTGCCACCGCGACTTCGCGTTCAACACCGAGGTCTACGCCAAGGGCACGATGGGCTACCGCGCGGACGACGTCACGGTGAGCGTGCCGCGCCTGTTCTTCGGCTACGCGACGGGCACGAACCTGTGGTTCCCGTTCGCGGTCGGCGCGACGGTGTGCCTGTTCCCCGAGCGGCCGACGCCGGAGAGCCTGGCGAAGGCGATCGCGCGCTACCGGCCGACGATCGTGACCAACGTGCCGACGATGCTCGCCAAGCTCCTCGATCACGACGACGAGCTGCGCGCGCGGGGCGAGGCCGGGCTCGATCTCTCGTGCGTGCGCTTCCACCTGTCGGCGGGCGAGGCGCTGCCGCCGGCGCTGCTCGAGCGCTTCCTCGCGCGCTTCGGCGGCGCGGTGTACGACGGCATCGGCTCGGCGGAGATGTTCCACATCTACTGCACGAACCGGCCGGGTGACGTCTTGCCCGGATCGCTCGGGCGCGTGGTCGAGGGCTACGAGCTCGCCGTCTTGCCCGAGGATGCGAGCGGCGCCGGTGCGCCGCCGGTGCCGGTCGGCGAGATCGGCGTCCTGTGGGTGAAGGGCGACTCGGTCGCGCAGGGCTACTACCAGGACCGCGAGAAGAGCTGGCGCACGTTCCACGGCCACTGGTGCCGCACGGGCGATCTCTTCCGCATCGACGAGCGCGGGTACCTCTGGTTCAGCGGGCGCGCCGACGATCTGCTGAAGGTCGGCGGCGTGTTCGTCGCGCCGCTCGAGGTCGAGGAGTGCCTGTGCACGCACGCGGCGGTGAGCGGCGCCGCCGTGATCGGCGCGCAGGAGCAGGGCCTGACCAAGCCGAAAGCCGTCGTCGTCGTGCGTCCCGAGGCGCGCGGGCGCCTGGCCGACGCCGCGGGGCGCGCCGCGCTGGCCAAGGAGCTGCAGGAGCACGTGCGCGGGCGGCTGTCGAAGCACAAGTACCCGCGCTGGGTCGTGTTCGTCGACGAGCTGCCGCGCAACGACCGCGGCAAGGTCGACAAGAAGGCGCTGGCGGCGAAGGAAGCCGCGGGCGAATTGAAGGGCGAGGGCGCGGCGTGAAGCTCGCCGAGCTCACGAGCCCGGCGCTCGCGGCGCTGGTCGCGGACGGACGTCCCGTGGTCGCGCTCGTGCCGGTCGGCTCGACGGAGCCGCACGGTCCACACCTGCCGCTCGCGACCGACGCGATCATCAGCGAGGCGGCGTGCGCGCGCGCGCACGCCGCCTCGCTG
>JAIOII010000925.1 GCA_019912685.1 Kofleriaceae bacterium | reverse complement strand
GGCCTCGAAGAAGGCCGCTGTCGAGGCCGCGGCGACCGGCTGCAAGTCGGCGACCGACGCCCTCAAGCAGAGCGCGACGTCGATGGGCTGCACGCTCTGATTCGAGCGAGCTGATCCGTCACGCAGGAAACGCCGGCCGCGAGGTCGGCGTTTCTACTTTAACGGGCGGCCTGGGTCGGCGTGAGCAGCTTGATGTCCTCGACCTTCCTCGGCGCGCTCGCCGAGGCCCCGGGACACGTCACGATCGGGGTGACGCTGTGGCCGCGCAGCGGCGCACGCCGCGGCGCTGCCCAGAACGCGTCGAGGGCTGCGGCGCCGAGGAGGACGAGCGCGAGGCTCCAGAGGAGGAAGCCGCGCTCGAAGGCCGGCGGGCGTCTTGATTCACATCGAAGGACCGGCAGTGGCTTGCTCATGCGGTGCTCCGGGACGTACGTCCAGCATAGCCCAGCCTCGACGGAGGACGACGCCGAAAACCGGACGCGGCCCCCTGGGGGACCGCGTTCCACGTGGGGCTGTCACGCCCTCCGGACCTCAGCAGGCGATCAGCAGAGCGGCTGATCGGGCGGGCACTTGAGCTTCACGCCGGCCTTGACCTTGTCGAGGCGGGCCTGGGCCTCACGCTGCTGGCGGCGAATCTCCGCCTGGCGCGCCGCGACCTTGTCGCGCTCGGCCTGCGAGGTCGCCGCGGAGAGCTGCCGCTCCGCCTCGCGCATCTGGTTGTCGAGATCCTTCTGCGCCGCGATGAGGCTGTCGACCGTCGCCTTGAGCTCGGCGGTCTCGCGCTCCTTCTGCTCGCGGATCTCGCGATCCTTCTTGGCCTGCTCCTCGGCGACCGCGCGCTGCTTGTCGGCCTCGGCCTTCTCGTTGCTGCGCTGGATCATGAAGAGCACGGCGCCCACGGTGATCACCGCGAAGATGAGCATCGCGACGACCAGGGCGACCGGGCGCTTCTTCGACGCCTCGGTCTTCCGGATCTCCATCTCGTGCGCGAGGCGCTGGGCCTCGAGCTGCGCCTGGTGCTCGGCGCGCGCGCGCGCTTCGGCCTCCTGGATGCGAAGCTGCTCCTCGCGGACGCGCGCCTCGGCGGCTTCCTTCTCGAGGCGGGCGGCCTCGAGCTGGCGCTGCTTCTCGGCCTCCTCGGCGTCTCGCTGCCGCCGCTCCTCGTCCATGCGGGCGCGGATGCGCGCTTCCTCCGCGGCCTTGGCCGCATCCTCTTCCTCTTTTACGCGGGTTTCCTCGATTGAACGAAGCTCGCGCAATGAGAAAAGAACCGAATTCTCTCGCTTCTCGGACTGGGCCATCGATCCCTCGGGTTCTTCGATCTGTACCACGCACGATCCGGCCGGGCAACGGCAACGCCGGGCTGCGCCTCGTCGGAGACCCGAGCGAGGACACCTGCCGCGTCGCGCTGTTGCGAGCCCTGGCGGCGTGCGATACATCCGCCCCGTCGTGGGCTTCGTCGACCTCCACTCGCACGTCCTGTTCGGGCTGGACGACGGTGCGCGCGACCTCGCCGCCTCCCGCGCGATGCTGGGCGCGCTCGCCGCCCTCGGATTCACCGAGGTCTACGCGACGCCGCACCAGAAGGCCGGGCAGTTCATGCCCTCGCGCGAGGCGATCGATCAGGCCTACGCCGCCGTCCGCGGCGTCTGCGCTCCGGAGATCCGCCTCGGGCTGGCGGCCGAGAACATGTGGGATGATGTGTTCTACGGCCGGCTCCAGGGCGGGACGATCCCGTCCTACGACGGCGGGGATGCGTTCCTCGTCGAGCTCCGCCCGCCGGAGCTGCCGGTCGGCCTCGTCGACCAGCTCTTCAAGGTGCGGATGGCCGGCAAGGCGCCGGTGCTCGCGCACCCCGAGCGCTACGAGCCGCTCTGGCGCGACGAGGGGCTCGTCGAGCGCCTGCGCGCGCAGTGCGCGTTCGTCTGCGATCTCGCGGCGCTCGCCGGGTACCACGGCAAGCAGCAGCAGAAGATGGCGCGGCACTTCGTCGAGGAGGGCATCGCGGTCGCGGTCGCCTCCGACGCGCACACGGTCGAGGACGTGCGCTCGGCCGCCGAGGGCATCGCCTGGATCCAGAAGCGGCTCGGCAAGGCCGCGGTGACCCGGCTCCTCGACGACGGTCCGCGCATGGCGCTCCTGGGCGAGCTGTGACGCGATGAAGCTCGCGATCAACCTGGGCCTCTCGCTCGTGATGCTCGCGCTGTCGTTGTGGCTCGTGTGGCCCAACGAGACCGCCAAGGACGCCCTCGCCGCCGCGTTCGAGCGCTTGACCGTCGGCGACCTCGCGCCGACGATCGTCGTCTACTTCGCGATCGTCGCGCTCGTGCACTTCTGCCGCGCGTATCGCTGGAACTACCTGCTCGCGCCGATCGGCGTGCGCCTCGGGTTCGGGCGGCTCATGGCCGTGTCGTCGGTCGGCTTCATGGCGATCCTCGTCCTGCCCGCGCGCCTCGGCGAGTTCGTGCGGCCCGCGCTCATCCGGCGCAAGGGCCACGTCTCGGCGTCGGCCGCGCTCGGCACCGTCGCTGTCGAGCGCATCATCGACGGGCTCGTCGTGTCGGTGATCGTGTTCGGCACCTTCATCGCGCTGCACGGCGCCACCTCGCCGGGCTGGATGATGCCGACCGCGTACGTGTCGTCCGGCGTGTTCGCGGTGTGCCTGGTCGGCCTCTTCTTCGCGCTCACCTGGCCCGAGTGGACCGTGCGCACGTTCCTCGCGGTCACGCTGCTCCGCCGTCTCGCGCCGGGGTTCGCGCGCAAGCTCGAGGAGAAGCTGCACCAGCTCATCCGCGGCTTCGCGGTGCTGAAGGACGTGCGCAACCTCGTGCCGTTCCTCCTGTGGACGATCGTCTACTGGTTCGCGAACGGCCTCTCGTGCTGGATGCTCGCGCGCGGCATGGGCCTCGACATGTCGCTGACCGGCGCGTTCGCGATGATGGGGCTCGTCGCGGTCGGCATCACGCTGCCGAACTCGCCGGGCATGATCGGCCAGTACCAGTGGCTCACCGCGCTCGGCGTGTCGCTCGAGCTCGGCGCGGGCGCGATCACGAAGGACAGCCCGATGTTCGGCGACGTGCTCGCGTACGCGATCGTCCTGCACGGCCTCCAGGTGATCTGGTACGTCGGCGCGGGCCTGGCGGCGGTCGCGACGCCGCACGTCTCGTTCTCGGAGCTCTGGGCGGCCCGAAAACTGGACCCCGAGCCGGTCGCGGGCGACGCTTCGGTGTCGTGAAGCGCCTTTCGCTCGCCGTGGCCGTCACCATCGGTCTCGGGGCCACCGCACCGGCCCCGGCCGGCGCGAAGAGCGACAAGACCGTCGTGTACGCGGTCGAGAAGGTCTTCCCGGCGGCGGTCCGTTTCCTGCGCGTCGACGAGGGCGTGAAGATCACCGAGAAGGACGCCGACGCCGGCTACGTCATGTTCGAGCTCGCGCAGGACGGGAAGACCTTCCCCGGGGCGCTCGAGCTCGTCGTCGCCGAGAGCTCCGGACGCCCGGCGGTGAAGCTCGTGCTCCGCATCGAGGACCGGCCGTCGTACGTGGAGACCGCGATGCTCGAGCGGCTGGAGCGGAAGCTCCGGGCCGAGCTGGGCAGCGAGCCACCGCCGGTGAAGAAGACGGAGCCGCGGGAAGAGAAGCCGCCTCAGCCGACACCGCCGACCAGGTAGGCGGGCACGGGCACGGGCACGGGGGACTCGGTGATAGAGTCGGCGCCGTGATCGATCTGAGGTCCGACACGGTCACCCGCCCCACCGCGGCGATGCGGCAGGCGATCGCCGGCGCCGAGGTCGGCGACGACGTCTACGGCGAGGATCCGACGGTGCGCCGGCTCGAGGAGACGGTGGCCGACCTGCTCGGCGCCGAGGCCGCGCTGTTCGTGCCGAGCGGCACGATGGCCAACCAGATCTCGCTCAGGGCGCTCACGCGTCCCGGCGAGGAGGTGATGATCGGCAAGGACGCGCACTGCTGGATGCACGAGTCGGGCGCGCTCGCGGCGCTCGCCGGCGCGCAGGTGCAGCAGCTCCCCGGCGACGGACGCTTCGACGCGCAGGCGGTGCGCGACGGCTACAAGCCGTCGGTGTCGTGGCTGTCACCGACGACGGTCGTGGCCGTCGAGAACACGCACAACATGGGCGGCGGCCTCGTCTGGCCGCGCGCGCAGATCGACGACGTGCTCGCGGCCGCGCGCGAGCTGGGCATGAGCGCGCACCTCGACGGCGCGCGCATCTGGAACGCGGCGACGGCGACCGGGCTCTCCGAGAAGGCGCTCGCCGCCGGGTTCGACACGGTGAGCGTCTGCCTGTCGAAGGGGCTCGGCGCGCCCGCGGGCTCGCTCGTCGCCGGCGCCCGCGACGTGATCACGCGCTGCCACCGCTTCCGCAAGATGTACGGCGGCGGGATGCGGCAAGCGGGCCTCCTGGCGGCGGCCGGGCTGCACGCGCTCGCCCACCATCGCGGGCGGCTCGGGGAGGATCACGCCAACGCGAAGCTGCTCGCCGAGCGGCTCGCCGGCGAGCCCGGGCTCGCGGTCGACCCGGCGCGGGTCGAGACCAACATCGTCGTCATCGACGTCGCGCCGCCGCGGTCGGCGCAGGCCCTCGTCGCGGCGTGCGGCGAGCGCGGCGTGCGCATCTCGGCGATCACGGCGCGGCGGCTGCGGCTGGTCACGCACATGGACGTCGACCGCGCCGCGTGCGAGAAGGCCGCCGACGTCCTCGTCAAGGCGGCGCGGTTCGCGTAGAGGCCGATGATGCGCGCGCGCTGTCTCCTGCCGGTCGTCGTCCCGGTCGTCGTCGTGGTCGTCGCCGCCGCATGCTCGGCCCCCGCCCTGCCCGCAGATCTCGGCCGCGCCTACGAGCTCGAGGCTGCCGGGGACACCGACGGCGCGATCGCGGCGTTCCGGCGCGCGCAGCGGCCGTGCGCCGACGCGGCGCCGACG
>JAIOII010000924.1 GCA_019912685.1 Kofleriaceae bacterium | reverse complement strand
CGCCGTAGCCGCCGCGGCCGCCGTAGCCCCCGCGATACCCGCGGCCGCCGCGCTCGTCGCGCTCGCGGTAATCGTCGTCGCGCGACGAGCGCATCCGGCGATCGTCGTCGTCCGGGTAGCGACCCCGGCCACCGCCCCGGTACTCCTCGGGACGGTCGTAGTAGCCGCCGCCGCCACCCCGGCCGCTCGCCCCGTAGCGATCGCGCTCGCCGTACTCGCCGCGTCCGTACTCGCCGCCGCGTCCGTATTCGCCGCCGCGTCCGTACTCGCCGCCGCGCCCGTACTCGCCGCCGCGTCCGTATTCGCCACCGCCCGCCATGTAGCGACGCTCGTCCAGCTCCTCCTCGTTCTGCCGGTAGCCCCCGTAACGGCCGCGCTCGTGGTCGCGCTCGCGCTCCCACGCGCCACCGCTCGCGCTCTGCCGTCGATCGTCGTGGTCGTAGCCACCACCACCGCCGCGGCCGTAGTCGCTGCTGCCGCGGCCGTACTCGCTGCCACGGCGTCCACGATCCTCGAAGCGCCCGTACTCGTCGCGATCTCGGTCGAACGAGCTGCGACGACGCCAGTCGTCCTCCTCCTCGTCGCGGCCGCGGCCGTAGCCGCCCGGCCACTGGTCGCCGTAGAAAGGGCGGCCGGGCTGATTGCCCTGCGGATAACGTGGCATGTCTCTCTCCTCGGTTAGGTGTCTGCGCCGGCGCGCGTCGCGCGCGCGGCGGCGATCCAGGTCCGCACCAGTCGCAGGTGCTCCTCTTCCTTCTCGAGCGCCGCCTTGACCTGGTTCAGGAGCTGCTCGGGAACCGACGCGGCGGCGAGGCTCGTGACCAGCTGGTCCCAGCTCTCGCGATCGACGAGCTCGGCGACGATGATCGCGTCGAGCCCTTCGACGAGCGTCGTGCGTGGATCGGTCAGCACGTCGCACAGGCCGCGGCTCGCCGTGGCGTGGAGGTTCGCGCACGGCGTGAGCATCGTCGGGTCGCCGCCGAGCGCGCGGATCAGCTCCTGCGCGAGCAGGGCGTGATGGTGCTCGTCGTTGCGGATGTCGATCAGGTCATCGCGGGTCGGTCCGCCGCGGAACGTGCCGTACGCGTCGACCTTCGAGACCAGCGCCTCGTAGAGGCGCGTCCCGCTGCGCTCGAACTGCAGCCGCGCGCCGAGCTTGTCGAGCGCGGCCTCGATCGCCGCCGACTGCTCCGTCGGCGGCATGGTCCCGACGGGCGCGCCGGCCCGCGCGTAGGCGACGCGCGTCCGCGCGATGCCGGACGCATCGCCTCGTGTCGTCGGCCCGAACTCCGCGACACCTTCCAGCATCCTGCGCGTCGACTGCGACGAGATGAGCTTCACGATGGCACCGCCTTCTGCTTCTGGGTCCGCTTGTTGACGCCGTTGGTGGCCAGCTCGCCGCCCGGCTGCCACGTCCAGCCCGCCGCGACGATGTTCGATGGCTGATCGATCCGGTTGAGCCGCGCGCGGTACACGCGCGTCCGCTCGGGCTCGTCTTCGCGGCGCACGAGCTCGGCGCCGGCGGCGCCCAGGCCGACCTCGCGGCGCAGGATCTCGCGCACCAGCTCGCGGTGGCTGCGGTACGCGATCGGCGCGACCAGGCGATCGCCGAGCAGCTCGGCGGCGTCGCGGCGCTCGATGTCCTCGAACAGGCGCGCGACGAAGTGGACGTGGCCGAGCTCGTACTCGAGCATGCGCTCCCAGATCGCCGCGATGCGCGGATCGTCCTCGTGCTCGAGGCAGCTCCAGTAGTTGTAGGCCTCGCAGGCCTCGTGCAGGAGCCACTTCTCGAGCGGGCTCTCGCGAGCGTCGACGAGCGACTCGTACTGGGTCACGTGCTGCTCCTCGATCGACGCGATCTCGGCGTAGAGCAAGCGCGCCGTCGGATCGGCGAACATGGGGCCGATCGTCATGTAGTAGTCGTGGGTCTGGTGCTCGCCGCCGACGATCGTGAGCGCGTGCAGCTTGGTCGCCAGCTCGGCGCGGTCGCGGTGGTACGGCTGGCGCAGATCGTCGAGCGGATGCCGGTGCTCGACGGTCGTCGGCCGACCCGGAAGGATGTCGGTGTGCCCCTGGAGGATCACGTTGGCGTCCTTGCCCTCGAGGCGATCCATCAGCGCGGCGAAGCGGTAGAGGTGATCGAAGTCCTCGAGCAGGCCAAAGCGCAGGATCGCCGCCTGGTACGGATCCGGCTCGACCTCGGCGAGGCTCGCCGTGACCTCGATCGCCGTCTGCTCGAACCCGATCGTCGTCTCGAGCGGCGAGTGGTCCGTCGACAAGAGCCAGTTCACGAGCGTCTGCTGGTGCTGCTCGACGCGCCGGATCAGCGCGAGCGGCTCCTGCATGTGCCGGAACAGCCGCGCCATCGCGTGCGACGTGCGGATCGCGTTCGACTCGATCCCGTTCATCAGGATGATGCGCACGCGTGTCCACGCGTCGCAGTCGAGCTTGCTGATCGGTACCTGCACCAGATCGCGCCACGTGAAGTGCTGGCGCTCGAGCGGTGTGCCCCGCTCGCGAAGTAGGTCGAGTCCCATCATGGCCTCCAGCCCGTCGACGAGCCTCGGCACCCGATGCAGCGCCCGTGCCACGGCGCACGGTCAGCACGTCACGACTTCGCCGCGCTCCCGCGCGCGCTCGTGTGCGCCCGGATCACACGGAGGCGGGTTCGCACGTGCGAGCGCGCTCGATCAAGCGGCGCAGCGCATGGGTGCCGATCGGCTTGGCGAGGTGCTCGTTGATGCCCGCCTCGAACGAACGCTTCACGTCGGACGGCTGCACGTGCCCCGTCACCGCGGCGATGATCACGTCGTGGCGGCAGCGCGCGCGCACCTCGCGCGCGAGCTCGTGACCGTTCATGTCGGGAAGACCGATGTCGAGCAGCACGAGGTTCGGCTCGAACGCCGCGAGCGCTTCGAGCGCGGACCGCGCGCTGCCGACGGAGCGGCACTCGTGGCCGAGCAGCTCGAGCAGCTCGGCGATGACCTCCCGCGTGTCCCGATCGTCTTCCACCAGCAAGACCCTTCGCCTCTCGTCCATCACGGTCACGTACACTGCCCAAGGACGGCACATCCTGGCAAGCGGCGAAGGTCGCCCGGGTCGGGTGTGAGCGCCAGCGCACGCTGTGGCGCGTTCACGATCGCTTCGCGTCACGATCTAGGGCGCGCTCACCGCATGCATCTCGACGCGGTTCTCGCTGAACGAAGGAACTAGCAGGAGTCCACGCCGCGTGTCGAGGCCCAGATCCGCGGGCGTCGGCACGGTCCACGCCTCCTTGCGCCAGAGGCCGCCACCGCCGACGAACACGGCCGACGCGTCCCACGAGCTCACGGCGAAGCGCCCGTCGGGCAACACGACCACGCCGTCCAGCCCCCCGGCCGGCAGCTTCTCGATCTGGGCGCGCCGGCCGCCGCAGAGCCGATAGAGCTCGCCCGACCCGAACCCGACGACGACGAGCGTGCCGTTCGCGAACGCGAGCCCGTTCGGCCCGCCGAGCTGTGCGCCCGACGCGACCGGGCGGGCCACCCCCTGCTCGATCGCCCAGATCCCGGCCGCGCCGCGCGGGGAGAGCGAGCGATCCAGCCCGGTGGCGGACACGTACACCACGCCGCCTTCGTCGCTCGACGCGACGATGTCGTTCACGAACATGCCGGGCACGTCGACCATCCCGCGCGGCGCGCCCGTCGTGCGGTCGAACATGCGCACCGCGCCGACGTCGACGACGTAGAGGAGCTCGCCGGCCAGGGCGAGGCCCTTCGGCGCGTGCAACGTCACGTCGCGATCGGCGCCGTCGATCCACGCGATGTCGACGATGCGCGGATCGGGCGGTGGTGACACGCGGCTGATGAACCCGTTGTCGTCGGCGTCGTGAGCGCCGCCGTTGATGTTGCTGACGAGGTAGACGTCGCTGCGCTCGTCCCACACGACCGATTCCGGCGTGGAGAAGCCCTCGACGCTCCACGATTGCGGAGTCGTCGCGAGAATGAATGCGAGCTCGACGATGGGGAGGAGGACCGACGCTGGCATGACGCCGGCATGCGCAACGTGTGCCATGCCAGGAGCCGCCTACGCGTGCTCCATCTCGTCGTGCGAGGGCGTCGGATCGATGCCCGCCTGCCCGCGCAGCGCGGCCGCGAGCCAGCCGCGCACCTTGCGCAGGTGCTCCTTCTCGTTGACGAGCGCCTCGCGGAACTGCGCGGCCATCTCGTCCTGACCGACGCCGTCGGCGAGGTTCGCGAGGAGGCCCCACGCGTCGTTGTCGGTCAGCTCGGCGACGAGCATCGCCTCGAGGCACTGCGTCAGCGTCGTGCGCGGATCGGTGACGACCTGCACGAGGCCCATGCCGATCACGCCGGAGACGTCCGCGCACGGCGTCATCACCGTCGGGTCGGCGCCCAGCTTGACGATCGCGTCGCGGACGATCGCGTAGTGGCGCAGCTCCTCGTCGCGGATGTGCTCGATCTCCTCGCGCGTCGGGCCGCCCTCGTGGACGTCGGCGGCGGCGTGCTTCACCAGCATCGCCTCCCAGAGGCGGGTGCCGGCGCGCTCGTACGCGGCGCGCTCGCCGAGCTTGTCGAGGAAGACGGTCGGCTTGTTGCCCTTGAGCATCTGGATGCCGGTCTTCACGACCCCCTTCACCGACGCCGGCGGCGGCATCGTGCCGACGGGCTCGGCCTGCGCGGACCAGGCGATGCGCGCCGCGGCCAGGGCGGCGCCGTCACCGCCCCGGTACGGCGTGAGCTCCTCGGCCGCTTGCTTCAGGCGCTTGCTGTCGATCGGCGAGGTCGCGATCCCTGTCCGGTTCATTCCCATGTCGGTTGGCTTGTCCATGGCGGTTCTCTCCTAGTGGGCGACGGTCGCGTTCGCGGCGCGGTCCAGCTCGGTGCCCGGCGTGTACGTGTAGGCCGTGGTGATCACCTCCGAGGGCGAACCGTCGGAGTTGAGGTGCGCCCGGTAGCGCAGCGACGACGCCGGCTCCTCGGCGGACGGGACGAACGACGGCCCGTCCGGCCGCAGATCGACCTCGCGCTCGAGCGTCTCGCGCACGAACTCGCGCTGGCTCTCGAACTTCACCGGGTCGGGCAGCGTCGCCGGCAGCAGCTCCTCGGGATCGCGGCGCTCGACCTGCTTCATCAGATCCATGACGAGGTGCAGGTGGCCGAGCTCGTAGGCGAGGAAGCGCTCCCAGATGCCCTTGATGCGATCGTTCGGCTCCTGCTTCATGCAGCTCCAGTACGTCCACACCTCGGTCGCCTCGTGCATGAGCCACTTCTCGAGCCACGACTCGGTCGGGTCGATGATCGACTCGTACTGCGTGACGTGCTGCTCCTCGATCGACGCGATCTCGGCGTAGAGCATGCGCGCGACGGGATCCGCGAACTGCGGGCCGATCGTCATGTAGTAGTCGTGCGTCTGGTGCTCGGCGGCCATGATGATGTTCGCGTGCAGCTTGGTGAGCGGCGTCGCCGACGCCTTCTCGTACGGCGTGCGCAGGTCGTTCTCCGGCGACCGGTGCTCGGCCGAGGTGGGCCGGCCGGGGACGACGTCGGTGTACGACTGCAGGATGTTGTTCGCGTCCTTGCCGGTCATGCGGTCGAGGAGCGCCGCGAACCGGTACATGTGGTCGAAGTCCTCGAGGAGCCCGAAGCGATAGACCTTCGCCAGGTACGGATCGGGTTCGGCCTGCGCCACCGCGGCGGTCACCTCGATCGCGACCTGCTCGAAGCCGATCGTCGTCTCGAGCGGGGACTGGTCGGCCGGGTTGAGCCAGTTGACGAGCGTCTGCTGGTGATGCTCGATGCGGCGGACGCGCGCCAGCGGCTCCTGCAGCGCGGCGTTCATGCGCGCGCACGCGTGGCTGAAGCGGAGCGCCTCCGATTCGATGCCGTTCATGAGGATCACGCGCACGCGCGTGAACGCGTCGTCGTCGAGCTTCGAGTACGGCGGCCCCGCGAGCTCGCGCCACGTGAAGGCCTGGCGATCGAGCGCCACGCCCTTCTCTTTCAAGATGTCCAGGGTCATCGGTTTCTCCCGTTGGATGATCGGGTATGGCGACGTGCGAGGCGTATGCCACGGCGATCCGCGGAACGTCGCTTGCAGATCGTCGTGGAATGGATCCGGACTCGATCGTCGATGTCGCGATCATCGGCGGTGGTCCCGCCGGGCTCTCGGCCGCGCTCCTCCTCGGCAGATGCCGCCGGCGCGTCGTCGTCTTCGACGGCGGCCACCATCGCAACGACGAATCCGGGGCCGTGCACGGCTTCCTGACCCGAGATGGCGTCCCGCCGGCCGCGCTGCGCGAGATCGCGCGCAACGAGCTGCGCCGGTACGGCGCCGTGCACGTCGAGGACCGCCGCGTCACCGACCTCGCGCGTGACCGCGACGGCTTCGTCGTCACCCCCGACGGCGGCGATCACGTCCGCGCCCGCCGTGTCCTCCTGGCGACCGGGCTCGTCGACGTGCACCCGCCGATCGCCGGCGCGGAGGCGCTGCACGGTCGGCTCGTCCTGCCGTGCCCGTACTGCGATGCCTGGGAGAAGCGCGACCTGCCGCTCGCCGTGTACTCGCACGCCGACGACCGCGGCGCGCGCTATGCGCTGCTCCTCGCGCAGTGGTCGAGCGATCTCGTCTTCTATCCGGGCCGGCCCGCCGAGCTCTCCAGCGAGGTGCGCGAGGTGCTCGCCGCGCGGTCGATCACCGTCGACGAGCGGCCGGTCGAGCGCGTCGACGAGGCCGGCGGCGCCCTCGAGCTGACGCTCGCCGACGGCGCGCGACGGCGCTGCGCCGCGCTCTTCTACCA